>NZ_JBJACT010000037.1:0-60843 GCF_044778005.1 Mesorhizobium sp. IMUNJ 23033 | reverse complement strand
CGCTTCTCCAAAGGCTTTCCGCTTCAATTGAGCCGGGAAAGCAAATAGCATCGTGTTCCGGCAACCGCGCCAGACGGAGACCGGTGGGAGGATATCATGACCGATACGGCTTCCAACACGCCGGTCGCCAATGCGACCGCGGATCGGGCGCGGGCTGCCGAGCTCAGCGCCGTCGGACGCTTTCTCAAGGCAACCGAACTCGATACGCGCATGCTCGGCATGGTTGGCGCGCTGCTGGTCATCTGGATCGGCATCCATATCCTGTCCGGCGGGCTTTTCCTGACGCCGCGCAATCTGTGGAACCTGTCGGTGCAGACCTCGTCGGTGGCGATCATGGCGACTGGCATGGTGCTGGTCATCGTCATGCGCAACATCGACCTTTCGGTCGGCTCCGTCGAAGGCGTGATCGGTATGATCATGGGCGTGGCGCAGGCCGAATTCCTCATTCGCGTCATCGGCTTCCAGCTCGGCAATCCCTGGCTCTGGATCATCGCACTCGCCGCCGGCGTGGCGCTCGGCCTTCTGATCGGCGCGTTCCAGGGCTTCATAATCGCCTATATGGAGGTGCCTGCCTTCATCGTGACGCTGGGCGGCCTGCTGGTCTGGCGCGGCATGGCGTGGCTGATCACCAGCGGCCGCACGGTCGCGCCGCTCGATGCCACCTTCCAATTGATGGGCGGCGGGCCACGCGGTTCGATCGGCGCCACCGCCAGCTGGATCGTCGGTGTCGTGGCTTGCGCGGCAGTCGCCTTCGCGCTGCTCAACGGCCGCTCGCAGCGCAAACGCTTCAACTTCCCGCTGCGCCCGGTGTGGGCGGAGACATTCCTCGGCGTGGTCGCCTGCGCCGCCATCGTTGGCGCGGTGTGGGTCGCCAATTCCTATCCGTGGCCGGTCGGCATCGTGCGCCAGTACGCGCAGCAGAACGGCATCACCATTCCCGAAGGCGGCCTGTTCATCGCCCATGGCATCGCCATCCCGGTGCTGATGGCGGTCGCGGTCGGCATCGTCATGACCTTCATCACCAGGCGCACCCGGTTCGGCCGCTATGTCTTCGCCATCGGTGGCAATCCTGAAGCGGCGGAACTCGCCGGCATCAACACCCGCTGGGTGACGATGAAGGTGTTCATGATCATGGGCGTGCTGGCGGCAATCAGCGCGGCGATCTCGTCGGCGCGCCTCAACGCCTCGACCAATGCGCTGGGCACGCTGGACGAGCTTCTGGTCATCGCCGCCGCCGTCATCGGCGGCACGTCGCTGGCCGGCGGTTCGGGCACGGTGCTGGGCGCCATGCTCGGCGCACTGCTGATGCAGTCGCTGCAGTCCGGCATGGTGCTGCTCGGCATCGACTCGCCGCTGCAGAGCATCGTCGTCGGCGCCGTGCTGGTCGTCGCCGTCTGGCTCGACACCGTCTATCGCAAGCGAGTCTGAGGAGGACGCGGCCATGGAAAAGACTGCTCCCACGGGCACACCGCTGATCGACATGCGCAACATCTCGATCGCCTTCGGCGGCATTCGCGCCGTCGACGATGCGTCGATCGATCTCTTCCCAGGCGAGGTAGTGGCGCTGCTCGGCCACAATGGCGCCGGCAAGTCGACGCTGATCAAGATCCTGTCCGGCGCCTATAAGCGCGATGCGGGCCAGATTTTCGTCAACGGCGAGGAGGCCTCGATCTCCAATCCGCGAGACGCCAAGAAATACGGCATCGAGACGATCTACCAGACGCTGGCGCTGGCCGACAATGTCGACGCCGCCGCTAACCTCTTCCTTGGCCGCGAGCTGATGACCGGTTGGGGCACGCTAGACGATGTCGCCATGGAAGCCGAGGCGCGCAAGGTGATGGGCCGGCTCAATGCGCGCTTTCAGCGCTTCAAGGATCCGGTGGTCAAGCTCTCGGGCGGCCAGCGGCAGTCGGTAGCGATCGCGCGCGCCATCCTGTTCAACGCCCGCATCCTGATCATGGACGAGCCGACGGCCGCACTCGGCCCGCAGGAAACAGCCCAGGTCGGCGAACTGGTCAGGCAGCTCAAGGCCGACGGCATCGGCATTTTCCTGATCAGCCACGACATCCACGACGTGTTCGAGCTTGCCGACCGGGTCTGCGTGATGAAGAACGGCCAGGTCGTCGGCACGGCGCGCACCAGCGACGTTACCCAGGACGAGGTGCTCGGCATGATCATCCTCGGCAAGTGCCCGCCCGGCGCCATTCCCGGGCCAGGCGCGCTGAAAATCGCTGCCTGAGACATCAAGTAAGCCGGCTAACTGTCTTCTAATGTGATATGCCAGCCGTCATGATGGTTTGGCCGCGCCATTGTGTTGGCGCGGGGACTTGCTCATAAAAGGGTCCGAATCGCCATGGGCAACGCCATCCATTGAAGAAGTTTTTCCCGATCGTCGCCTTCATCGCCGTCGCGCTGATCAGCCTGACGATGGCGGGCTTTGCGTATTTCGCCACGCAAGAGGCGGCGCGCATCAAATTCGCCGCGACGGCGGATGACGCGCTCAACCGCATCGAGAGCCGCATCGACCTGCATCTGTCGTTGCTGCGCTCGACCCAGGCGCTGTTCGACGCCCGCAACGGCGACATCTCGCGTGGCGAGTTCAAGGCTTTCTTCAGCGCGCTCGACGTCGACAACAATTTCGCCGGACTGCGCGGCATCGGCTTTCTCAGGCTGGCCAAGACAGGCGACGAGGCCGCGGTCGAGCGCGACATACTGCGCGACCAGGGTGTCGCGCATGCGGTCTATCCGGCGACGACGCAGCCATGGCGGACGCCGGTCGTGCTGTTCGAACCGATGGACCCGTCCAACCAGGCCAGCATCGGCTTCGACATGTTCACCGAGCCAGTGCGGCGGGCGGCGATCGAAAAGGCGATGGCCGACGACCAGCAGCACGCAAGCGGCCTGATCCAGCTCGGCCAGGGGACAGGTGCCGCGCAGACTTTCACCGGCTTCCTGGTTTTCGTGCGGCTCAAGGTCGAGACCGCGCCTGACGTCATCAACGCCACGCGCTCCTCGACAGCGGGTTTCCTCTATGCGGCCTTCCGCGCCCGCGACCTGTTCCAGGTCGCGCTCAGCCGCGCGCCGCTGCTGCCGGTCAACACCGAGATCTATGACGGCGAAGTGGATGCCGGAAATCTTCTGTTCCAGTCTGAGACGCCGCCGGTTTCGATATTCGGCGACCGGCTGCTGGTCACCCGCAAGCTCGTCGTGGCAGGGCGGCAATGGACCGTCCTTTTCAGGCCGACAAGCGCCTTCTCGCAGCCCTCTTCGCGCGCCATTCCGGTGATGCTCGGCCTGTTCGGTTTGCTGCTTGCCGGGGCCATTGCGCTGGTGGCCCGCTTTCAGGAGCGGGCCTATGACGCGGTTTCGCTGTTGCACGAGACGACCGAAAAGAGCCTGCTCGAAAAGGACCTGATGCTGCAGGAGATGAAGCATCGTATCAAGAACTCGATCACAAGGGTGCTGGCGATCGCCCGGCAGACCGCGTCGCACGCCACCGATGTGAAGGAGTTCTCGTCATCCTTCTCGGCCAGGCTGCAGGCGATGGCTGCTTCGCAGGACATGCTGACGCGTTCGCGCTGGCAGAAGGCCGATCTCGGCGACCTGCTGCGCATCGAGCTTGGCCAGGTATTCGGCAAGGAGCTTCCAGAGGGGATATTGTCGGGGCCGGAAGTGCTGCTCGACGAGACGACGACGCAGGCGCTCGGCCTGACCTTCCATGAGCTGGCGACGAATGCGCTGAAATATGGCGAGGCCGGCAATTCGGTGGGCGCGCTCAAGGTCGATTGGTCGGTCGAGGGTCGCGGGCATGACAGGACGCTGGCGCTCAACTGGCATGAAACAGGGGGCAAGCCACTGGACGCGCCGGCCAAGACAGGCTTCGGCACCAAGCTGATCGACCTCAACGTCACGCGCGAATTGCGCGGTACGATCAAGCGCGACTTTCACGCCGACGGGCTGAAGGTGAAAATCAGGATCCCATTGGTCTGAATCGCGGCTGCGGTAAGCGGACCCGCGCCAGGCAGAAAAACGGAGACCGGACGAGCCGGTCTCCGTTGCTATGCTTGCATGCTGAAGCGGATCAGCAGCGGGCCGTGTAGAGACGACCGCGATTGTCGCGGTACTGGCAATAGCCATTGCGCAGGTTGCGCACGAGCAGACCGGATCCGGCACCGACGGCTGCGCCGATGAGCGCACCCCTGCCGCCGCCGATCAGGCCGCCGGCCACTGCGCCGACACCGGCGCCGACGCCAACGTCCTGCTCGGTCGTGCTGCAGCCGCTGATTGCGACCACGGCAACCATGGCAATAATCACTTTCCGCATAGAGTCTCTCCTCACTTTTGTCCTGATTTTAGCGAGTACCAGCCGTCATTTAGCATGAAACAACGGCCTTTGCCTGCCCGATTTTACTGTTGGCTAAGATAGTCTTTTTCGGGGCGCGCAGCGTTCGATGCAACCACAAGGTTGGAAACCTGCAAGGAGGCATTGAGCGTGCCGTCCGGGCGCACGTTCCAGACGATCTGGTCGTAGTCATCCTCCAGAGCCGGATCGACAGTGAGGCACTCGGCAACGATATGCGGAGCCTGGCCCTGGACATCGGTCAGGACAAAAGGCCTTTCGGCGGTGCATTCCGCGGCGGTCTCGAAGACGCTGACTGGCACGGACAATTCACGGCACTCGGTCATGGTGTTCGAGCAGCCGATGACCAGGAGCAAAGCAGCGATGTGTTCCATGGCAACAAACCTCTCGCCATAAGAACGGTCGAAATCAGCCAAAGTTCCTGCGCCAGCGGCGGGGCAGTCAACAATTCGGGGCAGCTGCCCGCAAGGCTCCGCTGTGATCTTCAGACGAGCGCGAGATTACTCGGGTTCGACGTCAGGTCAGTTGCCATGCCGCCGCCAGCACCACGGCAGCGACCAACACGACGGCGGCGAAGTGAAGCAAAGGGTGGAAGTGCCGCGATGCCGAGGTCTGGGCCTCGGGGTCCTGGAATCCACTCATCGAGACGCGGGCGGCTTGCTCAAGCCTGTTCATGTCGGCAACCGTCAAGACCAATCCCTCCCCTGGAGAGATTCAGCTTCTGATAGAACGCTGCCCCGCTCCAAGTATTCGTTTTCGCGCAATTCCGGATGGAAAACCGCTGCGTACTTTCCTGGAATTGCTCTGTTGCGCTGCGACCGCGGCGGGACATCCGGCGGGTCGGCAGGCTCCAGCGCTATCCGGCCAAGGCAGCATCCAACTTTATGGTGAACAGCCGGTTAAGAACTGCAACTTTCTCGTGCGTTGGCACGCGATATCCGGTCAGTCCGTTTCGAAATTGCCGTGCGGGACGACGAGGCGGTATTCGACACGGTCGCCGGTGATTTCGAGCGTCGCCGTTCCGTTCAGCGATGTCGGTACGACGCGCTCAAGCGCTACGCTGCCAAAACGCTTCTCGCTGGGTTGCCGGTCACGGGCGCCGATGGCTTCGGTCCATGTCAGCGACAGGGCAGGCTTGTCGGCCGAGGCGGCGGTCAGTTTGGCTGTGACCTCGACAAAGCCATCCGGCCGCGACAGGGCGCCGTAGCTCACCGAATTGACGGCGAGTTCGTGCATCGCCAGGCCGATATGCAAGGCGGCATTGGGGTTGAGGTAAGGATTCTCGCCGGCGAAGCGCAAGCTTCGCCTGGGGTCCGAGCCGTAGCGCGCAACCTGCCCGGAGACCAGCTCGCGCAGGGCTGCACCCCGCCAGTTGGAGGACGTCACCAGATCCTGGGACGAGGCCAGCGACTGCAGCCGGCCGCGAAAGCGCGTCAGGAAATCACCGAGCGTCTCGGAATAGCGGCCGGTCTGGGTGGCGATGCTCTGGATGATGGCCAAAAGGTTCTTCGAGCGATGGCTGACCTCGCGCAGCAGTGTCTTCAAGGTCTGCTCGCGGCGTTTCTGCTCGGTGGTTTCCACCATGGTGGTGACGACCCCCTGTACGGCGCCGCTTTCGCCATGATCGGCATCGATCCACACCTGGAACCAGCGTATGCCGTCTTCGACGGGAACACCGAGTTCGAGACGTTCCGGATTGCCTGAGGCGACGACGTTGCGTTTGGCGGCGCCGATGCGCTCCGCCTGCGCCGGCGGCAGTATGCCGTTGCTGTCGGCGGCGTCGGACGCCCATGGCGCGCGCATGTTGCGCGCCCACACGGTCTTCATGTCGCGATCCTGGTAGAGAACGGAAATGCCGGCATTGTGCAGCGCGTGAAGAAGAGCCCGGCCAAGCTGCATTCCGCTTTCGGCCGGATGCAGAGCGATGACTTCATCACTCCGCCGGCTGTCGTTCAGGTCTGGGGCCTTGGAACGCATTTTTTTGCCACCGAACCCAGGCTGAACGGTTCATTCTGAAATGGGTTCCCATTAAACGGTCCGCCGAGCGGCACCTCGTTGGAGTGCACCGCCCGGCGGTGGCTGGAAACCGTTTGAGGGGTGCGGCTTCCAGTGTCCGATCGCGCCGCCCTTCACGCCCGTTTGAACAGGCCGGCAAGCAGCGAAATGATCAAGAAGGCGAGAAAGATGAAGAACAGTATCTGTGCAATGCCGGCCGATGTGCCGGCGATGCCGCCGAAACCAAGCGCGCCGGCGATGATCGCCACGACGAGAAATACGAGCGCCCAGTAGAGCATGATCCGTCTCCTTCCAATGCTGAGGCAAAACGTGGTTGGTTGGTGTTTGTTCCACCATTTGCTTAAAAAGACGATCCCGGAAAACCGCTCCAGGCGCGAAATTAATCGTGCGGCGAGGCAGTCGAGCGACCGGCGCGCAACACGTCATTTCGTTGGGAAACAGGCCAGCGCCCCGATGGCGCGGGCCTCGGCCTATGCTGCTGCCTTGGCCTGCCTGTCGAAGAACAGCGCTTGGCTGATCAGCGCCTTGACCATATCCGGATTGAACGGCTTGGTGACGAGGAAGGCCGGTTCAGGCCGTTCGCCGGTCAGCAGGCGCTCGGGAAAGGCGGTGATGAAGATCACCGGCACCGATGTGGACGACAGGATCTCGTTCACCGCTTCGATACCCGAACTGCCGTCGGCAAGCTGAATATCGGCCAGCACCATCTTCGGCCGCGTCTTGCCGAATATCGTCACCGCCTCGGCATGGGTGCGCGCCGTTCCGACGACGCGATGGCCAAGGCTCTCGACCATCTCCTCGATGTCCATGGCAATCAGCGGCTCGTCTTCGATGATCAGCACGTCGGTCGCCACCTGGCGGGAAATCTCGTTGCTCGCCTGGGCAAGCAGATCCGAAAATTCCTGTTCGTCGGCATCGAGGATTTCCGCCGCCTCGTCCTCGCTGAAGCCTTCGACGGCGACCAGCAGGAAAGCCTGGCGCGGGCGCGGGGCGATCGCGTTTAGATTGGCCGCGGCGCGTTGCTCCCATGCCGATTGGGCATGCTCCTGCGGAACACGGATGGCGATCGAGGTGAACAGCCTGGCGAAAACCTTGTACAGCGCAATACGGTCGTTCGATGCATCGGGAAAGATATCGACGTCGGCGATGATGGCTTCGAGCATCGCGGCGACCAGTGCATCGCCACTTTCCTGTGATCCGGAAACGGCGCGCGAGAAGCGGCGCAGGAACGGCAGGTGCGGCGCGATGGTGGCGGAAAGGCTCATGATGGACGTCTCCCTCAGATGACGCAATTGCATAAGTCGCAGGTCTAGCCGAATGCAAGTCCCGAAGACCCAAACGCCAGCTTTCCTAAAAAGTTCCGATCAACGTGGAACTAATATAAGAGGATGGCGTTCTGGGCTGGGATGGGCAAACCAGACGAGGGTGCCGCTTGCCTTTTGTTTTGTGTTGTTGGGGTGCGGCTCGGGTGCTGGAATCAAGGGCAAAAATGAAGAATATGACGAAAGATATCACGGCTGGCGCCGCGGGCAGGCGCCGGGCTGCTTCCGGTGACCCGCTCGGGCCAAATTCGGAAATCGGCCGCAAACTCAAGCAATATTACGATGAGCTGGTCTCCGATCACGTGCCGGATCGTTTTGCCCAGCTGCTCAGCCAGCTGGAGCGGACCGAACCCGCGCCGAAGAAGGACTGAGCATGACGGCCGTTTCCCAGAGCTTCAAGACCGATCTGCTCGGCTCGATCCCGAGCCTGCGCGCCTTTGCCGTGTCGCTGACGCAAAACGCCGACAAGGCCGACGACCTGGTGCAGGAAACGCTGGTCAAGGCTTGGGACAAGCATGAAAGCTTCCAGCCGGGCACCAATCTCAAGGCCTGGCTGTTCACCATCCTGCGCAATGAATTCTATTCTCAAATGCGAAAACGCGGCCGCGAGGTGCAGGACAGTGACGGCATCATGACGGCGAGGCTCGCGGTGCATCCGGCCCAGCACGGCCAGCTGGACCTCAAGGACTTTCGCGGCGCGCTCGAGCAACTACCCGAGGACCAGCGCGAAGCCATCATCCTGATCGGCGCGTCCGGTTTTTCCTACGAGGAAGCCGCCGAGATCTGCGGCTGTGCGGTCGGCACGATCAAAAGCCGCGTCAGCCGGGCCCGCACACGACTGCAGGAGATCCTGAAGATTTCCGGCGAAGACGAGTACGGCCCGGATGCGATCTCGGCGCAGGTGACGGGGTCGAACGCAGCGTGAGCGTCAACTGGCGCCGGTGCACGACATCCTGATTCAGACTGGTCCGGACGAGCGCCCGCAGGCCGCGGCCACAGCCTCGACGAGATCGTCTCCCGAATAGGGTTTTGCGACCAGCCTGACGCCTGGAAAAGACGCCTTGATCTCGTCGGCGTCCGAATGACCGGAGGCGAAGATGAAGGGCACGCCCGACTCGCGTAGTGCCGAGGCGAAGTCGCGTGTCGATGCGCCACCCAGCATGAGGTCGACGATGGCCGCATCAAATTGCTCAACCACATCCTGGGGCTCGATTTCCGTAAGGTCGCGGGCAATCACCACGTTGCCGGCGCCATAGTCGCGGCACAGCTGCTCGACATCCATGGCAATCAGGAATTCGTCTTCGAGGACGAGGATCCGCAATCCGTCGAGCAATGAGGGCACCGGGCAATGTCTCCTTGAAACGGAGCGAGTCATGAGCGCTATTTGGCGGTCTGTCATTTAAAAAAGACGTGGCCATGGCGATTGCGGAACTTCCGTTCCGGCAACGCGTTTGCTGTCGGCCCCGTCAGAGGCCGGGTTTCGAAGAGGGGGGTCGAAATGCCCGCGCAACACGGTCGTTCTTTGTCCAGCCGTCAGTATCCATGCGAAAGCTGCCCGCTGCGGCCGCTGCCGGCCTTCCGTGAGTTCGAGAAGAAGGAACTGCTGTTTGTCAGCACGTTCAAGAAGGGGGAGCTGGCCGTCGACAAGGGCGCCACGGTCCTGGTCGAGGGCAGCCACAGCGCGCATCTCTACACGGTACTCTCGGGCTGGGCCTTCCGCTACAAATTGCTGTCGGACGGCCGCCGCCAGATCCTGAACTATTCGATGCCCGGCGATCTCATCGGCCTGCAGGGCAGCCTGATGGGCGAGATGCAGCACTCCGTCGAGGCGCTGTCGCCGATGCTGCTTTGCGTCTTCGAGCGCGAACAACTGCATGAGCTCTATCGCAATCATCCGGGTCTCGCCTACGACATCACCTGGATCGCGTCGCGGGAGGAACGCATGCTGGACGAGAATTTGCTCAGCATCGGCCGGCGCACGGCGATGGAGCGCGCCGCCTATCTCATCGCCTTCATCTCCAGCCGCGCCCGCGCGGTCGGCCTGAACGGCAAGACACCGGTGCAGATACCGATCACCCAGCAGCACATCGCCGACACGCTGGGCCTGTCGCTGGTCCATACCAACAAGACGATCCGCAAGCTGATTGACCGCAAGCTGATCGTCTGGCGCGATGGCGGCTGCGAGGTGGTCGACAGCGACCGACTCAAAGAGCTCGCCCATTGGGAGGGGCTGAGCGAGGATCGCAGGCCGCTGATCTGACGCTTCAGCCGAAGGAATTCGAACTGGGCTGGACTCATAAGCGCAAACACCCTTTCATGGCCGTCGTTCCGATTTCGGAACCTTGGGGCGTATGTTCGGAACCTCGGCGTGTGTTGGGCGTTTGAAATCAAGCAAACGCAAGGAGTTAAGCAATGGCGACTGCCACTGGAAAGACCGCGAACGAAAGCCGGACGAATTCGGATCTCGAAGCCGACATCAGGCAGTTGAAAGCCGACATCGAAAAACTCACCAAGCAGTTGGCCAAGACCGGCGAACATGGATATGGCACGGCGCGGCGCGCCGCCAGCGAAGGCGTCGAGCAATTGCGCGCCCAAGGCGAAGCCGCCTTCGACACCTTGCGCGGCAACGCCAAGGATATCGAAGCGCAGATAGCGGCGAATGTGCGCGAAAAGCCGGTGACCTCGCTGGCAATCGCCGCCGGTGTGGGCTTCCTCTTCGCGCTGTTGGCGCGGCGCTAGTTCCTGCACAGATGGGAATGCTGGCATCGCTGATCTCGGCCCTCGCCACTAGCGAAACCGTTGCTGCCCTGCGCCGTGCGCGCACGGCCGCAATCGTCTATGCGGTTGCCGCGGCTGCCGCACTATGCGGCCTCGGCTTCCTCATCGGGGCGGCCTATATCTGGGCGGCTGAACGCTATGGCTCGTTGGCCGCCGCCATTGGCTTCGGCGTCGGCTTCCTGGCGGTCGCGGGGCTCACTCTCATCGTCTATCAGGTGTCGGCCGGTGCGCGCGCGCGGCGCCGGGCGCGCAGGCGCAGCGCGGACATGAAAGCGATCGGCATCACGGCGGCCCTTGCCGTATTGCCGGCGCTGCTCAAGGGCAAGGGCGGCCTGGGTGCCATTCTCGGCCCGGCGGTCGCGCTCGCGGCTTACGCCATCTACCGCGAGAATGTGAAGCCCGATGCCGACGACAAGGATACCGGCGAAACGGACTAAATTAGATTCGGGCTTACTTCGGCAGATCCTCCAGCGGCATCGAGATCTCGGCAAAGACGCCCTCGGGACGGAATTCGTGGGTCACCTCGCTGGAGATGACCTTGGCCAGGCTGCGGCGGATCAGGATCGAGCCAAAGCCGTGGCGGTCGGGGGGCTCCACCGGCGGGCCGCTGCTTTCACGCCAGGTCAGCACCAGGCGCCGCGCGCCTCTTTTGCCTTCGGCCTTCCAGGTGACATCGACCCTTCCGGACGCCACCGACAGCGACCCGTATTGCAGCGCATTGCTGGCAAGCTCGTGCAGGATCAGGCCCAGCCCAACCGCCTGGTCGGGCGTAAGCAGGAGATCGGCGCCGGAAATCGTCATGCGCGGCCGCTCAGTGCTGTCGAACGGTTTGACCTCGATCTGCACCAACTCCCTGATGCCGATGCCGCGCCATTCGCGGTCCGACAAAAGATTGTGGGCAACGCCCAGCGCCTGCAGTCTGGCGCCGAAGGCTTCGAGGAATTCGCTGGGCTGGCGGGCATGGCGAACGGTCTGTGTCGCCAGCGCCTGCACGGTCGCCAGTGTGTTCTTGACGCGGTGGTTCAGCTCGCGCAACAGCAGCCTTTGCCGTTCGTCGCCGAGCTTGCGCTCGGTGATGTCGTAGTTGACGCCGAAGATCAGCGTCGGCTTGCCGTCGCCGTCGCGTTCGATGACACGGCCGCGCGTGGCCACCCAGCGCGGCGGATGCATGCCCTTGACGCGGTATTCGCCAAAGTAGTCGTCGCTACCGGTCAGCGCGTCGCGAAAGCGCGTCTCGGTCTGGTAGACGTCGCGCGGGTCGATTGCGGCCAGGATGTCGCGGGCTCGCAGCCGGTTGGAGCGCGGCAGGTTGAACAGCTCCGACAGCAGCACATCGCATTCGATGATGTCGGTGCGGATGTCCCAAGCCCAGCTGGCCAAAGATGCGGCGTCGAGCGCGATGGCGCGGCGCTTTTCCTCGCGCTCAAGTGCGGCCGCGGCGATGGCGCCATTGCGGGTGGCGTCCTTCAGCGTGAACAGGCTGGCGGCAAGGCCGGCAAGCGCCTTCAATTGCCCGAGCTTGGCGGCAGACGGAAAGGCATGAGGCTTGCGGTCGAGCACGCAGAGCGTGCCGATGCGGGTGCCGGCCACCACCATCGGCGCGCCGGCGTAGAAGCGGATATGCTGCTTGCCGGTGACCAACGGATTGCCGGCGAAGCGAGGGTCGAGGGTAGCGTCGGCCACCACCATCGGCTCGTCGCCGGCGGCGATCGCATGGGCGCAGAAGGATATTTCGGTCGCCGTTTCGGTCTCGTCGAAGCCAATGCAGGATTTGAACCACTGCCGCTCGGCATCAACCAGGGTGATCAGCGCGACAGGCGCCTGCATCACGGCCGCGGCGAGGCCGCTGATGCGATCGAAGTCCGGATCGGCTGCCGTATCGAACGCATCGAGGCCATGGAGCACGGCGAGCCGATCCGGCGCGTTTATGGCGCCAAACACATCTGCCGGCACTCCCGGTGCACTCTCAACCCTGTTGTCCACCGAGCCCCCAAATTCCCGGGTTTGTGGTCGCAGGCCGCCACGCAGTCAGACTCGGCTGTCTGCGGAACTTTCGTAGCAAGGAATCGTTACCCGACCATGTTTTGCCAGTTCCCGCCCGCCGGCGCCAAACCATGAGGGAGCCGACCATGAAGATCATCCCTGAAGACAAAGCCCGTCAAGGGCGGTGGGGACGGCACGGCCTCAGGATTCTGATCGCGGCCCTGCTTCTGGCTTTTGTCGCATGGGGCATCGCCGAGATTTATGGCGAGATGATCGACACCAACACGCCCGCCGATCAAGACCAGGCACCCGCCGGCTAGCTGCGGCTTCATGGCGTCGGGCTGCATTACGCGGCCTTTGCCCGGGCAGCGCGCGCGGGCACAAGCACGTTCAATGCGCCGGGGTGGATCCGGATTTCCGTTTCACGGTCGAGCCTGATCAGTTCGCCGTCCATGACGGCGCGGAATTTCTTCGCCGCCGAATGGATTTTCAGGACCGCCCTGTCGGCCTGGTGGATTTCGACATGCTCGCTGTCGCGCCATCTGCCGCGCGCCATGTCGAGGAAGAACCTGGCCAACTCGCCACGCTGCCGCGCCACCGCAACGTAGATGCCGAGCACGCCGCCGGTAGGATTGTCGGCATAGGGCAGGTGGCCCTCGCCGAACAGATTGTTGGTGATGCCGATGCCGGTCGTACGGGTGACGATCTCGGCTTCGCCGATGGTCAGCGTCACCTTCATGGCCGGCGGGTTCTTGATGGTTGCCCAGGCGGCACGTACCGACGCCCGCATCTTTCCCAGGCGTGAGCCGAACTCCATCTTCTGGCGCAACTGGACCATCTTGGCATGCAGGCCGACCGAGAACTGATGCACGAATGGCCGGCCATTGGCGCTGGCAATGTCGACGGCGATCACCTCGCCATCGGCAAAGGATTTCACGGCGGCGTCGAGCGTTTGCGGGATGCCGAGCCCACGAGCGAAAAGGTTCATGGTGCCGGCGGGCAGGATGGCCAGTGCCTTCTTGCGATTCATCAGCAGGGCCGCCGCGGCCGAGATGGTGCCATCACCGCCACCGGCAAGCACGACGTTGACACCACGCCGCGCCGCGGCTTTCTCCAGCGCAGCCTCGATGTCGCCACCGGCAACGATGTCGATGTCGATAGAATGGCCCGCTGCCTCCAGCGTCTCGCGCATCTGCTCGGAAAAGGCTGGGAGATCGGTCGTGCGCAAGGTGCCGCCGTCCCGGTTCAGCACCGCCGCAAATCGCATGCCCGCTCCGATTTTCTTCACAACCCATCGGGCCGGGAAGATCCCAGCCAAAGGCTGAAACGAAGTGGCCGATGAAAGGTTCCCCCTGGCTGGGGCGAAATCCCACAAGGTTTCCTGCGACTTATCCGGATGTGCCGAGCACGCCTAATTTCGGAACAACAGCGTGGTCACGACGTTGTGAACCAGTAGGAGGATGCCGAGGCGGACGTCTCGTCTGGGCTCGGCGCGCAGAAATCAGGCACGAGGAGAGACGATCATGATCCGCACTCTTTTAGCGACGACCGCGTTGGCAACGTTGATTGCAACCGGCGCTTTCGCACAGACGGCAACAACCCCAGCGCCTGCAGAGGCGCCCGCCACCGAGACTGCTCCCGCGGCCCCGGTGGTGCGCGCGGAAGGCAGCCTGATGACCAACATCATCGGTGAATCCGTCTATAACGGCACGGCCGACGATGCCCAAAGCATCGGCGAGATCAGCGATATTGTCTTTGACGAAAACGGCAAGGCGAAATCCGCTGTCATCGGCGTCGGCGGCTTTCTTGGCATCGGGGCGAAGGATGTCGCGTTCGACTACGACAAGCTGCAATGGGTCGAGAAGAACGGCGACCGCTGGCTGGTCGCCGAGACGACGAAGGAAGCGCTGACGGCGCTGCCGGACTTTGACAGGAAGCCTTACGATCCTGTCCCGCCAGCAACGACCGATACGTCTTCCACGGACGCTACCGGAGCACAGAAGCCCGTCGACATGAATGCAGCGCCGGCCGAACCTGTCGTGAAGAAGGTGGATGGGAACCTGGCTACCAACATCATTGGCGAATCCGTCTATAACGGCACCGCTGACGACGCCCAGAGTATTGGCGATGTGAACGACATCGTTCTCACCAAGGACAACCAGGCGCAGTCGCTTGTGATCGGCGTCGGTGGATTCCTTGGCCTGGGCGAAAAGAACGTCGCCTATGACTTCGCAAAGACGCAGTGGGCAGAGCGGAACGGCGATCGCTGGCTGGTCGTCCAGACGACCAAGGAAGAGTTGCAGGCGCAGCCGGACTTCAACCGCAAGGCCTATGATCCGGCACCGGTGGCCAGCACGGCATCGAACGAGGTCCCGAAGGCCGCCGCCCCAACAACGACCGCTCCGGCCCCGGGCGAGAAAACAGCTGAGGCTCCGGCCCCGGGCGAGAAAACAGCTGAGGCTCCGGCCGCCCCGGCGCCCGATGTGAAGGCAACCGACCCGACGCAGACAGCGGCGATCGACAAGTCGACGCTGACAGAGATGCCGGTCGGCGAAATCAGAGGTGATGACCTCAAAGGGACGACCGTCTACGGCGCCAACGACGTCAAGGTCGGCGAGATCGGCGATGTCGTGCTGGCGCCGGACAGCAAGCCTGACGCGGTCATCGTCGACGTTGGAGGCTTCCTCGGCGTCGGGGAGAAGGAAGTGGCTGTCGGCATGGACAATCTCAAATTCATGACCGACAAGGACGGCAAGAAGTATCTCTACACCACCTTCACCAAGGAGCAGCTCGAGGCACAGGCGGCGTACGACAAGGGCAGCTACGCCGAGAAGCGGGATCAGCAGCGGATGATGGTGAAGTAGGGCAGTAGAGGGCAGTAGGGCTGTAGGATAGCTTTGTTCCTATTCCCCTACTCCCTTACTCCCTATCAAAATACCCCACAACGCCGTCTTCCGTCAGCTCTGCCAGTGCCAGCGACTGGTCGAGATGCGTGGCGCGCCAGGCGAGGAGTTTTTCGGCAAACTCCAGCCGCACCGCGAGATAGGCCGGATCGGTGGCGACGTTGGTCAGCTCGCCAGGGTCCTTCATCAGGTCGAACAGCAGCGGCGGCAGGCCGCCGCTGAAATGCACATATTTGAACTTTTCCGTGCGGATGGCGGCGAGATTGCACTGGCGCGAGCCAATGCCGAAATGGCGTTCGGGTTCGCCGCCGGCGATGGAGCGGAAATCGAATTCCCAGTGTGCCGCGTCGCGCCAGTCCTCAGGCGTCTCGCCCTCCAGAAATGGCTTCAGCGAAAATCCGTCGAGATGTGGCTGCGGATCCTGGCCGAGCAGGTCGAGCAGTGTCGGCAGTATGTCCACGGCCTCGGTGAAGCGGTCGATCTGACTGCCTGATGTCTCGTTTCGACGCGGGTCGCGGATGATCAGCGGGATGTGAAAGCTGCCGTCGAAGAAGCCGCCTTTGCCCAGCATGAAATGATCGCCCATCATCTCGGCGTGGTCCGAGGTCAGCACGATGACGGTGTCGTCCCATGCGCCAGCCGTCTTGAGCGCTTGCCAGAGGCGGCCGAGCTGCGCGTCCACTTCCGAGATCATGCCGTAATAGAGCGCGCGGATGGCGCGAAAATTGTCTTCGCCCCAGTCGCGCACCTTGCCTTCGCTGCCAGGCCGGAAGTTTTTTCGCTTCTGCCGGCCGAGATCGTAAGCCAGATAAGGGTGGCTCTCGGCCTCGGCTTGCCAGTTCTCGGCACGGCGGAAGGCCGGACCGTCGGCGGGATCGTATAGTGTGTTGTAGGGCTCCGGCACGATGAAGGGCGGGTGCGGACTGATGAACGAGAGATGTGCGAACCATGGCGCGCCGCCTTCCTGTTCGCCGAGCCAGCGGATGAACTCGCCGGCGAGGAACGCCGTCGGCGTCTCGTCCTTCGAATAGACGGGCGGCGTTAGGGTCACGTCATCTCCGGCCTCTCCACCAACAGGGCGATGGATGTCGGGGAAGCCGGCGCCGGTTTCGACGCCGCGCGCCTTCAGCCATGACAGCCAGGGTTTCTGGTGCTCGGGCAGGAACTGCCGTACGCTGAAGCCGGGCAGCACGCCCTCGTAGCTCTTCAGCCTGGGGTCACCAGGCGCCAGGCGGCGCGGGTCGAGCGAGACGTCGGTGTAGCCGAACAGCGTCGGATCATAACCGAGGGCCCTGACCGCGAGCGCGATGTTGCCGTGGCGAGCGTCGAGCGGCGTGCCGTTGCGGCAGACGCGGTTGTTCATCTGGTAGAGGCCGGTGTAGAGGCAGGCACGCGCCGGCGAGCAGGGTGCGGCTCCGCCATAGTGGCGTCGGAACAGGACGCCGTCGGCGGCAAGCGCGTCGGCGTTCGGAGTCCTCACCACGGGATGGCCGGCGGCGGACAGGCAATCGCCGCGCCATTGGTCGCAGGTGATGAGGAGAATGTTTGGGCGTCTACCGGACTTGGCCAATCTGGGTCTCCTCACTGGATGATGGCGCGCCGCTCATGGAGCCGAAATTCCGGACCGTTGCAAGCTGGAGTAAGTTCGTCGATTGGTGAACAAAATGTGCTTCTTCGTTCACTTTTACAGCACAGTCCATTCTGTGTTTGCGTCCTTTGCCGCCGGCGTGCCTATCCTCATATTGGCGTGGACAGCGGCATGGGCCGCACAAGCACCAAAGGAAGGAGCAAAAAATGCTCGACCAGATCAAGGGCCTGCATCACGTCACCTCGATGGCCAGCGATGCGCGCCAGAACAATGCGTTCTTCACCAAGAAGCTCGGCCTGCGCCGGGTCAAGAAAACCGTCAATTTCGACGCGCCAGACGTCTACCACCTCTACTATGCCGACGAGGTCGGCACGCCGGGTTCGGTGATGACCTACTTTCCGTTCCCGAACATCGGCAAGGGCCGCCACGGTATCGGCGAAGTCGGCACCACCGTCTATTCCGTGCCCGAAGGCACGCTTGCCTATTGGGAGAAGCGTTTTGCCGACGAGGGCGTTGCCGGGCTGTCCCGCGAGGAAGCGTTCGGCGAGAAGCGGTTGGCCTTTGCCGGTCCCGATGGCGACGGCTTCGCGCTGGTCGAGGACAAGGTGGAAAGCCGTGCGCCGTGGGTGAAGGGCGGCGTACCCGCCGACGAAGCGATCCGTGGCTTCCACTCGGTGTCGCTCAGGCTCAAGGACGGCGGCGCCACCGAGGAGCTGTTGAAGTTCATGGGCTATGAGGAAGTCGACCAGTCCGGCAACGTAAGGCGGCTGGCGGTGAAGAATGGCAACGGCGCCGATGTCGTCGACATCGAATCGCTGCCGGGTGCTGCCTTCGCCAATCTTGGCGCCGGCTCGGTCCACCATGTCGCCTTCGCCGTCGAAAACCGCGCGAAGCAGCTCGAAGTGCGCAAGGCGCTGATGGACACCGGCTATCAGGTGACGCCGGTGATCGACCGCGACTATTTCTGGGCGATTTATTTCCGCACGCCGGGCGGCGTGCTGTTCGAGGTGGCCACCAACGAGCCGGGCTTCGACCGCGACGAGGACACTGCCCATCTCGGCGAAGCGCTGAAGCTGCCGACGCAGCATCAGCATCTGAGGCCTTATCTCGAACAGCATTTGCAGAAGCTGGAAGGTTGAGGACCATGAGCAAGGACGCTTACATCCACAAGCTGCTGCCCGGTTCGCCGGGCAGTCCGCTGCTCTTCGTCTTCCACGGCACTGGCGGAGACGAGAGCCAGTTGCTTTCGCTCGGGCGCGATCTCGTTCCAGACGGAACGATATTGTCGCCGCGCGGCGACGTTGCCGAAATGGGCGCGGCACGTTTCTTCCGCCGCACCGGCGAGGGCGTCTACGACATGGATGACCTGTCTCGGGCCACGGACAAGATGGCGGGTTTCGTCAGGGCGCAGGTCGAGGCAGCAAAGCCGTCGTCGGTGCTTGGGCTCGGCTATTCCAACGGCGCCAACATCCTGGCCTCGGTGGTGTTCGCTGCACCCGACCTGTTCAATGCCTCGGTGCTGATGCATCCGCTGATCCCGTTCGAGCCGGAGGTGAAGGGCAGTCTTGCCGGCCGCCGCATCCTGGTCACCGCCGGCAAGCGCGATCCGATCTGTCCGCCCAACCTGACGTCGCGGCTCGAGGCCTATTTGCGCGCCGATGGCGCCGATGTCACTGTGGAATGGCATGAGGGCGGGCACGAGGTGCGGCCGAATGAAATCGAGGCCGCGCGGCGGTTCTTCGCCGGCGTGCCTGCTGAAGGAGCCTAAGCAATGCCTGACCAATTGCCTGAGATCGAACTGGAGGACCGCGGCTCCAAGGGTCGTTATTTCTTGCGCGGACCTGGCGGCGCCGAGGCCGAGATGACCTTCACCAAGATCGGCGAGCACCAGCTCATCATCGACCACACCGAGGTGCCGGATGCGTTTCGCGGCCAGGGCGCGGGGCTTCGGCTCGTCACCCGCGCCGTAGAGGACGCGCGCGCAGCCGGCAAGAAGATCATCCCGCTCTGCCCTTTCGCCAACGCCCAGTTCCGGCGCCATCCGGAATGGGCCGACGTGCTGAAGCAATAGGCGTTTGTCCGCGCGGAGACAGACGGCCGCGCGGGCAGAAACAAACGCAATCACCTGTCTGGCATTTGCGCGATTTGGCCATCTTGCCTAAGTAGAGGTATCGCCCGCGGGCCGGCTCACGGTCCGCGGCCCGGCTTACCTCAACCGAATGGCTTCCTGATGACCGAAACCGATCTCGTCCCCGTCTTCGACGGCCACAACGACACGCTGCTCAGGCTCTATCAGTCGAAGGATGCGGATGTCGAAAAGCTGTTCATCGAGGGGACGCAGGGCGGCCATATCGACCTGCCGCGCGCCAACAAGGGCGGCTTTGCCGGCGGCATGTTCGCGATCTTCCCGCCGCCGGTCGAGAAAACCAAACGCGCCGCGGTGCCGCCGGCGCCGAGCGACAACGAGCCCTTGCCGCCCGAGCTTCCGCGCAGTGAAGCACTGACCTCGACCATCGCCATGGCCTCGATCCTGTTTCGGCTGGAGCGGGCCGGAGCGCTGACCGTCTGCCGCAGTGCCAGCGATGTGCGCGACGCGATGGCGAAGGATTCGATCGCGGCGGTGTTCCACATCGAGGGCGTTGAGGCGATCGATCCCGAACTCACCATGCTCGACGTTCTGCACACCGCCGGCCTGCGCTCGCTCGGCATCGTCTGGAGCCGCCCCAACGCCTTCGGCAACGGCGTGCCGTTCCGCTTCCCGTCCTCGCCCGACACCGGGCCCGGCCTGACCGACGCCGGCAAGGCGCTGGTCAAGGCGTGCAACCAGCTGAAGATCATGATCGACCTCTCGCATCTCAACGAGAAGGGTTTTCGCGACGTCGCTGAAATCAGTGATGCGCCGCTCGTCGCCACGCATTCCAACGTGCACGCGATCTGCGGCCATTCCCGCAACCTTACCGACTGGCAGCTCGGCGCCATCCGCGAAAGCGGCGGCATGGTCGGGCTGAACTTCGCCACCGGCTTCCTGCGCGAGGACGGCAGGATGAACGCTGACACCTCACTCGAGATCATGGTGCGCCATGTCGACTCGCTGCTGCAGGCGCTGGGCGAGGATGGCGTCGGCCTGGGTTCGGATTTCGACGGCGCCATGATCCCGGCCGTCATCGGCGATGTCGCCGGCCTGCCGAAGCTGATCGACGCGCTTGCCGCGCGGGGTTTCGGACGGGCGCTGATCGAGAAGATCGCCTACCGCAACTGGATCGGCATGCTTGAGAAGACCATCGGATAAGTCCACCCAGTCGCTATTTGTAGCCCATGCGCTTCAGCCAGTCCTGGCCGCCGCCGCGATCCCGGATGATCGGCAACGGATCGGTGGAATCCAGCCGCGCACAGATGCGATAGACCTCGAGCGTCTCAGGGCTCATCTCGCCGCGCTTATAGAAGAACATGGCGGCGGCATAGCGGGTGCGCCCGGACCATTTTTCACCAAGCGGCGTATTGACCAGTTGCCACTGCTCAGAGGCTTCTAGCTCGGCCTCGTCGCTCATGGTCAGAAATCCGCCGGCGGATTGGCGGTGCGGCGGTCGAGCTTGATGAAGGGGCGCTGCACCACCTTGGCCCGTTTCATCAGCTTCTGGTACTGCAGCTCGCGCATGGCGTAGATCTCGACCCAGAGGTCTTCGACCATCGTGTCGCCGAAAGGCCTTGCCAGCGACGCGATGGCGATGTTGCGCTTGGCCATGGGTGACCACATGGCGGCGCTGACCAGCCCGACCTCCTGGCTCCTCTTGTGGTAGACGATGGCATGTTCGGCCGGGATGTTGCCTTCGATCTCCAGCCCGACCAGCACATGACGCAGCTTCCGCTTCGTCCGAGCTTCGAGGATGGCGCGGCGGCCGTTGAAATGGCCTTTCTCCACGTCGATCATGAAGCCGAGGCCGATCTCATCCGGCATGCGCAAGCGGTCGGCGCGGATGGCGTGCTCGGCGGTGGTGAAGTCGGCATTGGCGACGATCAGCCCGGCCTCCAGCCGGGCGCGGTTCAGCGCCGTGTAACCGATGGCGCGGATGCCGTGCAATTCGCCGGCAGTCATCAGCCGGTCCCAGAGGCTTAGCGCCTTCTCGGCTGGCACGAACAGTTCGTAGCCGAGGTCGCCGGTGAAGCCGGTGCGAGAAATGGTGATCGTGTCGCCATCATGTGGGAACTCGGCGAGGTCGAAAATCTTCAGTTTTTCCACGCCTGCGAAACCGGCATCGCGCAGCACGGCGAACGAGGTTGGACCTTGCAGGGCGAGGCCGGCAACGGCTTCAGTTTCTTCCTCGATGCTCACATCGAAGCCTATGGCGCTGTCGAGTAGCCAGGGCAGATGCCGCTCCTGCGAGCACAACCGGAAGCGTGTAGGGGAAAGCCTAAACAGCGTGCCGTCATCGAGGACAAAACCTTCGTCGTCGCACCAGGCGGTGTAGTGGACGCGGCCCGGCTTGAGCTTGGTCACGTCGCGCAAGGTGACGCGGTTGAGGAAGGCCTCGGCGTCGGGACCCTCGATGCGGTATTTCGTCATTGGCGAGATGTCGAACAGGGCGGCCTGACTGCGGATGGCGAAATATTCCAGTTCCTCGTCCCACAGCGAATGCGGGGCGCGGTAGCCGGCCCAATTGTACCAGTCCTGGGTCCTCGCCAATGCATCGATGCGCGGCTGGAACGGCGTGTCGAGGCGCAAGGTGCGGAAATGAGATTGCGCAGCGGCGCGGGCGGTCGTTGGGTTCATGGTAGGATGATGGTTCATGACGGCGTTCCTTCGCGCCCCCCTCTGTTCTGCCGGACATCTCCCCCACAAGGGGGGAGATCGGCTGGCCGTATGGCCGGCTCATCTCCTGCAGCGTTGGTGATTGGCGAAAGCGTTGATGAGAGCCAATCTCCCCCCAAGTGGGAGAGATGTCCGACAGGACAGAGGGGGGCGCCGTAGAGCACGGGCTTGGCCGATTGGTTGATCATCCCTACCCCCTCATCGCGATAATGCGCCGCGCGGCATTCAACCCCGGAGCACCGGAAACGCCGCCGCCCGGATGCGAGCCTGCGCCGGCGAGGAATAGCCCCTCGACCGGCGTGTCGTAGCCCGACCATCCGGAGACTGGCCGCGACATCAGCATCTGGTCGGCCTGCAATTCGCCGTGATGCCAGTGACCGCCGGGCATCCGGTAACGCGCCTCGATGTCGGCCGGTGTCAAAAGTTCGGTGTGAAGCACGGTCTTGGAAATGCCCGGTGCGTAAGGCTCGAGCTGAGCCATAATCGCCTTCAGGAATTTCGGTTTGCCCGCGCTCCAGCCTCCCTTCAGCACATAGGGCGCATATTGCACGACCGCCGACAGCACGCAGGCGCCGGCGGGCGCAAGCGACGGATCGGCGAGGCTGGGCAGCGCGATCTCCATCACCGGCTCGGCAGAGAACTCACCATACTTCGATGGATTGAAGGCACGCTCGACGTGATCGGGCGAGAGCGCGATGACCAGGCGGCCCTTGTGGCCAGCGGCGTCGATATCGGCAAATTGTGGCGGCCGGTCGAGCGCCAGATGCAGCTTGGCCGCATCGCCCTTCATGCGGATGTTTTTCACCTTGCGTACGAAGCCTGTGTCGACCTCGCTCGGTCCGACGAGATCGAAGATGGTTGTTGCCGGATTGACGGCGGAGACGATCGTTTTCGCACGTAGCACCTCGCCGCTGTCGAGCGCGACGCCGACGGCGCGACCTTTTTCGACGATGATCCTAGCGACAGGTGACGCTGCGCGGATGGTCACGCCGGCCCTCTCCGCGGCTGCGCGGATGGCGGTGACGACCGCGCCCATGCCACCTTTCGGCACGATCTGCGCGCCCGCCTTGCCGCCCACCTCGCCCGCCAGCCGGTAGTAGAGGCCGAGCAGCGAGGTCGGCGAACGCGGACCGAGATGGCTACCGAGCGTCGCGTCGAAGGCGAGCATGCCTTTCAGCCGGTCGTCGGTGAGTTGCTCATCGAGCAGGTCGGCGATGTTCATTAAAAGCACGCGCAGGAAATCGCGCATGTCCTCCTTGCCGAGTTTCTTCAGCGCCAGCGCTGTCTGGCCAAGAGCTGCCGTCTCCAGCAGCGACATGGCGCCAAGGTCGGGCGGACGGCGCGACAAGAACGGCTTCAAGATGCTGGCATAGCGCAGTAACTGGGCGCGCAATTCCTTCCACGCGGTCTGCTCCGAAGGGCTGGCGCCGGTCAGCACCTCGCCATAGGCGCCATGCAGCATAAGCGGCGGGCCATCCCTGGACAGCGCAACGGTCGGCACGAAATCGCCGCGTGCTATCTCCAATCCATGTTTTTCCAACTCAAGCGTCTTCACCACATCGGGATGCAGCCGGTTGAGCACATGGGCGACGGAGGAGACACGAAAGCCCTGCGCGAACTCCTCGGTGCGGGCAGCGCCGCCGACATCGTCGGCAGCTTCCAGCACGAGCACCTTGCGGCCGCTCTTCGCCAGCACTGCAGCGGCGACAAGGCCGTTATGGCCGCCGCCGATGATGATCGCGTCAAATGACGTCATGGGCGGGGCTCATATGCGAGGTTGATTTAGCGAGATCGCGCAGGATTTCGGCGGCGGCATTGCGGCCGGGCGCGCCCATGACACCGCCGCCGGGATGAGTGGAGGAGCCGCACATATAGAGCCCACTGAGCGGCGAGCGGTATTGCGCGTAGCCGGGCACCGGACGATTGAACAGAAGCTGGTCGAAGGTCAGTTCGCCCTGGAAGATGTTGCCTTCGGTCAGCCCGACCTCGGCTTCGATTTCGCGCGGCGTGCGCACCTCCATGTGGACGATGCGGTCGCGGAAGCCAGGCGAGTATTCGGCGATCTGCGCAATCACGCTTTCCGCGAACCCGTCGCGATCGGCGTCGGTCCAGTCGTGGCCGTTCACCTTGGGTGGCGCGTATTGCACAAAGCAGCTCATGAAATGCTTGCCCGGCGGAGCCATGGTCGGGTCGAGCGTCGTCGGGATGACCATGTCGAGGAACGGGTCGGCCGACCAGCGCCCGGCCTTCCAGTTGTCATAGGCGCGCTCCATGCGTTCCATCGAATCGGTGAAATGCATGTCGCCGCGATAGACCGGCGAATCCTTCGGCAACGCCGGGAATTCGGGCAGCGAATCCAGCGCTATGTTGACCTTTCCGGACGAGCCGCGGATCTTGAAGTTCTTGACCCGGCGCAGGAAGATGTCGGGCAGTTCCTTTGCCTCGACCAGCTTGAGGAAGGTGCGCTTCACGTCGGCATTGGAGACGACAAGTTTGCCGTAGATCTCCTCGCCGCCGGCGAGCACCACCCCCTTGGCCTTGCCGCGCTTGACCAGCACGTGGTCGACCTCGGCGCCGGTGCGGATGGTGCCGCCGGAGGCCTTGAAGGACGCGGCGAGCGCCTTGGTGACGGCGCCCATGCCGCCGCGCGCATAGCCCCAGGCGCCGACCGAACCGTCGACCTCGCCCATATAGTGGTGGAGCAGCACGTACGCGGTGCCGGGCGACATCGGTCCGAGTGCCGTGCCGATGATGCCGGACAGTGCGAAGTTGGCCTTGATGACATCGGTCTCGAAATATTCGTCGAGGAAGTCCGAGATCGACATGGTCCAGAAGCGCAGCGTCAGCGTCATCTCTTCCGCCGAAAGCCCGGCGAATTTCTTGCCGAGATAGAGCAGCTCGCCGAGATCGCGCGGCCGCAAACTTGTCGGGTCCGGCGCGGTGCGCATCAGCAGCGGCTGGATGAAGCGGCACTGCCGCGTCACATCGCGGGCGTAGCTGTCATAGGCCTCGGAATCGCGCTTGGAGAAACGGGCGAACTCGCGCCGATGGGCGTCGTGATCGCGGTAGTTGGCGAGATAGTCGCCGTCGCGGGTGAAGACGGCGCCGCCTTCATAGGAAATCACCTGCAGGCCGAAGCGCGGCAACTCGAGGTCGCGCATGATCTCGGGCCGGAACAGCGAGCAGACATAGGAGCAGTTGGAGTAGAGGAAACCAGGCGTCAATTCCCTGCTGGTGGCCGCACCGCCGACCCAGTCGTTCTTCTCCACCACCAGCACGTCGAGGCCGGCGCGCTGGAGATAGCAGGCGTTGACCAGCCCGTTGTGGCCGCCGCCGATGACGATTGCATCCCACGCCTTCATATACGCCGAGCCTTCATGGCGATCTCACCGTTCATTTTTATGTGATCTGTTCCCGAATGCTCGGAATTTGGCACGGCTTCAGCCATTTTGTCCAGCTGTATTGAATGAATGTTCAACAAATGATGTTGCGTTTTCCTGTTTATGCGCTAGGCTTTGCCGACTTTCTGGGATGTCCAGCAGGCAGTCGGAGCTGAGGTCGGATGATCGAAACGGCGGATGCCGAGCCGGAATATGACGACACCGCCACCCGCTTCCTGGAGGCGCTCTGGGGCGACGGCTATCTGTCGTCGGGCGGGCCCGACGAGGTCGACCGGGTCGTCGAAGGCCTGTCGCTCGCGGGCAAGACGATCCTCGACATAGGCTGCAGTGCCGGCGGCATCACATTGCATCTGGTCGAGCGCCATGGCGCCGCCCACGCTACCGGGTTCGATGTCGAACGGCCAGTGATCGAGACGGCACGCCGGCGCGCGGCCGCACAAAGTCTCGGCGACCGCGTCAGCTTCGTCCAGGCGCCGCCCGGTCCGTTGCCTTTCACGGATGCTTCCTTCGACGTCGTCTTCTCCAAGGATGCGCTGCTGCACGTACCCGACAAGGACGCGCTGTTTGCCGAAATCTTCCGGGTGCTGAAGCAGGGCGGAGTCTTTGCGGCATCGAACTGGATGATCTCGCATGACGGTGGACCGTCACCCGAGATGAAGGCCTATGTCGCGGCCGAGGGGCTGTCCTTCGCCATGGCCTCGCCTGAGCGCTATGTGCTGGCGATGCGCCGGGCAGGGTTTTCCAATGTCACCATACGCGACCGCAATCCCTGGTATCGTGAGGTCGCTCGCGGCGAGCTGGAGAGGCTGAAAGGTCCGCTCTATCCGACGGTCGCTGCCGCGGTCGGCGCTGCCTATGTCGACAAGAACATCCGGACCTGGGAAGCCATGCAGAAGGTGCTTGACAGTGGTGAGCACCGTCCCACTCATCTTCGCGGTCGAAAGCCGGTTGGGTAGCCGGCAATGCTGGAGATCATGACGCCGATGAAGACCGCAGAAGCCAGGGATGTTCTGCCTGAACCAGCACGAAAAGGCGACGCCGAAAAGCGCGGCCGCAAGGCGTCGAAGGAAGTCCGGCAGCAGCAGCTGATCGAGGCGACGATCGATTCGCTGGCCAAGCGCGGCTATTCGGAGACGACGATGGCCGACGTCGCCGATGGCGCGGGCCTGTCGCGCGGCATCGTCAACTTTCACTTCGAAAGCAAGGACAAGCTGCTCGTCGCCACGTTGCAATACATGGCCGACGAATATGCCGCGCACTGGCGTGCTGCATTGACCAAGGCCGGCGAGGACCCGGCCCACCAGTTGCGGGCGCTGGTCGCGGCCGATTTCGACCGTTCGATCTGCAACAAGCGCAAGCTGGCCGCCTGGTGCGCCTTTTGGGGCGAGGCCAAGTCGCGGCCGACCTATCAGGCGCTCTGCGGCGCGCGCGACGCGGCCTACCAGAAGATCTTCATCGATCTCTGCGCAACGCTCAAAGAGAGTGGCGGCTATGCCTATGAGCCGCAAGTCATCGCCTTGGCGCTGAGCGCCATGCTGGAAGGTCTGTGGCTGCGGCTGATGATGGGGACCGAGGACGTCACCCGCGAGAGCGCGCTGCAGGCGGCGAACGCGTTCCTGTCGGCGGCATTTCCAAAGCATTACCCGTGAGAAAGCCGGCGGCATCAAGCCGGCATCAACAACCAAAAAGAGGATGGAACAGCAATGAAGATACTCAGCCGACGCCTGACACTGACATTGGCACTGGGTGCAACGCTTGCGGCTTCGGCGGCGGCGCTCGCCGTTGCCGCCGACAAGGACCTGATCGTGTTCGACTGGTCCGGTTACGAAGACCCCAGCTTCCACCCGAAATATGTCGAGAAGAACGGCGACTCGCCGACATTCACCTTCTTCGGCGACGAGGACGAGGCGTTCGAGAAGGTCCGCTCCGGCTTCAAGGCCGACCTTGGTCATCCCTGTTCGCAGAGCGTGGTGAAATGGCGTGAGGCAGGGCTGCTGCAGCCGCTCGATCCCTCGAAGATCACGGGCTGGAAGGACCTCAATCCCGGCATCATGGCGATGAAGGATCTTGCCACCACCGCCGACGGCAAGGCCTGGTTCATGCCCTGGGATTGGGGCAACACGCAGCTCACCTACAATTCCGACAAGGTCGACGAGAAGGACGTGCAGTCGCTCAACGCCTTCGCCGATCCCAAGTTCAAGGGTAAGGTTTCGATCGGCGACAATGTCGACGATGCCTATGCGCTGGCCAGCCTCGCCATCGGGCTCAAGGACTGGACCAAGATGACGGACGACCAGTTCAAGCAGGCATCCGACTTCCTGCGCCAGGTGCACAAGAATATCCGTTCCTACTGGACCGATACCACCGACATCGTCCAGCAGCTGAGCGGTGGCGAGGTCGATCTCGCCTGGGCTTGGAATGACGCCACGGTGCAGTCGGTCGCCGCCGGCGTGCCGATCAAGGCCAAGAAGGACACCGCCGAGGGTATCTCGACTTGGGTCTGCGGCTATGTGCTGTTCAAGGATGCGCCCGATAGTGTCGACAAGGCCTATGACTATCTGAACGCCATCAACGATCCGGAAACCGCCAAGGTGCTGGTCAAGGATTGGGGCTATGGCCAGGCTAACGCCAAGGGCATGGCCGGCGTCGACCAGGCGATGCTGAAGGAAAAGGGCTATGACGACGTGCAGAAATTCGTCGACAAGACGCTGTTCCAGTCGCCTGTGCCCTCCGATCTCAAGCTCAAGATGATCGCCGAGTTCGAGAAGATCAAGGCTGGCTATTGAGCAGAAAGATCGAAAGAACCGGCGTCGTCATCGTCGGCGCCGGCTTCACCGGCCTGTCGGCCGCGCTCGAATTGAACAAAGCCGGCATCGATTTCCTGCTGCTCGAAGCGCGCGACCGTGTCGGTGGGCGAGTCGAGGCTACCTTGAACGGTCTTGGCGAACGCATCGACAGCGGCGGCCAGTTCCTGTGCGAGGACATGCCGGAACTAATGGCTTTGGTCGAGGCGCGCGGCAAGACGCTGGCCGCGACCTATGTCGAGGGCGATTTCATCGCGCGGCCGTCAATGTCACCGCAGGAGGCCGAGCGGACCTATGTCGCTGCGATGGCGATCCGCGAGCGCATGAATGCCATCGCGCCTGACGATCCCGCGATTGCCGGCCTGACCGTTGCAGCCTGGCTCGACCGCCAGAACGATACCGCCGATGCCAAGGCAGCCTTTCGGTCGATGATCGAAGGCCTGTGGTGCCTGGCGCTGGAGAAGGTCCCGCTCTGGCATCTGATCGACAATGACCGCCGGATCACTAACGAGGTGCCGGAGCTGCAGTATTCTTTGCGTGAAACCATGCAATCGCTGGCCGATGATCTGGCCGGCGACCTCGGCGGCCGGCTGCGGCTGAATGAGCCTGTGACGCAGATCGGGCACGGGGCGAAAGGCGTCCGTGTTATCTCGGCCAGCGGCGCGATCGAAGCGCGCCAGGTCCTGGTCGCGCTGCCGCCGGCGACAGCTGCGAAACTCGATTTCGCACCATCTCTGCCGGTCAACTTGAAGAGGGCGCTGGACGTTTGGGAGAGCGGCGCGGTGATCAAAATCCTCGTGCGCTACGCAACTCCATTCTGGCGCGACCGCGGCTTGAGCGGCATGGTGATGTGGCGCGACCGGCCGGGACTGTTTGCCTGTGACACCAGCAAGGATGCCGACCATGCCGCGCTCGTCGTCTTCGTCGGCGGACCGCTTGCGCTGCGCTGGCGCGAGTTCAGCGATGCAGCGCTGCGCGCCGAAGTGACGGCAAGGCTGGAGGAAGCGCTCGGTCCGGACGCGTCCGATATCCTCGATTTCAACCAGCGCGACTGGACGCATGATCGCTGGAGCGGTGGCGCCTACAGCGACCTTATTGTCGTCACCACGGCGACGGATGCCGAACGCACGATCCTGGCCGGCGCGCCGCCCGTCCATTTCGCAGCGTCGGAAGTGTCGCCGTCATTTCCTGGCTATGTCGAGGGCGCGATCGTCGCGGGCCGCATCGCAGCGCGAAGGATCATCGGAGAGTTTCAATCCGCCATCGCCACCAGGGCTTCGGGATCGTAAGCCAGGCGGATCGAGGTACCGACCGGGATGTCGTCGGCACCGAAATCATTGGTCTCGGTCACCGAGAGCGGCTTTTCCAGCCCAGGGATCTCGACGATCAGATGGGTGATCTCGCCGAAATAGTGGCGCTCGACCACCTTGCCGGCGACTTCGAATTTCGCCGTGGCATCGTCCCACAGCACGCGCAGGCGCTCCGGCCTTATGCCGAGCGTGGCGGCTCCACCATTGCGGACAAAGGCCTTCGGCTTGTCGGTTTTGACGCGGCCGAAGCCCAGCGTGTCGACGACCAAGGAGGCGCCGTTCTCCTCGACGATCTCGGCCTTGACGAAATTCATGCCGCCGAGGAAGTCGGCCACTTGGCGATTGACCGGCCGCTGGTAGATCTCCTTGGGCGAGGCGACCTGCGCGATCTTGCCGCCGAACATCACGGCGATGCGATCCGACATGGCCAGCGCCTCATACTGGTCATGTGTGACCAGCGCGAAGGTGATGCCGACCGCCTGCTGCAGGCGGCGCAGCTCGACCTGCATCTGCTCGCGCAGTTTCTTGTCCAGCGCCGACAGCGGCTCGTCGAGCAGCAGCACTTTGGGCCGCATCACCAAGGCGCGAGCAAGTGCCACGCGCTGGCGCTGGCCGCCGGAGAGTTCGGTAGCCAGACGCTTGCCGAGGCCGGTCAGCGACACCTGCGCCAGCGCCTCCTCGACGCGGCGCTTTTCCTCCGTCCCCTCTAGCCTCAGCCGCTTCAGCCCGTAGGCGACATTCTGCTCGACATTGAGATGCGGAAAGATCGCATAGCTCTGGAACACCATGTTGGTCGGCCGGCGGTTGGCCGGGATGCCTTCCATCGGCTGGCCGCCGACGGCGATCGAGCCGGTGGTCGGATTGTCGAAGCCGGCGATCATGCGCAGCAGCGTGGTCTTGCCGCAGCCGGATGGGCCGAGCAGCGAGAAGAACTCGCCTTCCTTGATGGTCAGCGTGGCATCGTCCAACGCCTTGAAGGCGCCATAGCTGCGGGTGACGTTGCGGATCTCGATCATGGGTCGTTCGGAAAGCGGGGGCCGTTCGGATTGATGAGGCCGGGCGGCCTGGGACTGCTCAGGCATAGAGGCCTCCCTCGTTCTGTGTGCGCCTGGCCGCGCGGCGGCGCAGGATTTCGGCAACGGTCATCAGCAGGAAAGAGGCGACCAGCAGAAGCGTGCCCAACGCCAGCACGCCGGGCAGCTTTGATGCGAAACGCAGCTGGCCCCAGATGTAGATCGGCAGCGTCGCATCGGTGCCGGTCAGGAAGAAGGCGATGATGAACTCGTCGAGCGAGATGGTGAAGCTGACCAGCAGGCTGGAGATGATCGCTGGCGCCACCATCGGCAGCGTCACCCGCCGGAAGGTACCGAAGGCGCTCTCGCCGAGATCGGCGGAGGCCTCTTCCAGGCTGCGGTCGAAGCCCTCGAAGCCGGAAGTCAGCACCGTCATCGAATAGGGGATGCAGACTAGGACATGGCCGAGCACGACGGTGAGCAGCGACAGGCTGAGGCCGAGCTGCAGCATCACCAGCAGCATCGAGATGGCGACGATGACTTCCGGCAGCACCAGGGGCGCCATGATCAGGCCGTTGATGGCGCGGCGGCCGGGGTAGCGGTAGCGGGTGATGGAGCGGGCGGCGAGGATGCCGAAGACGGTGGCGAGGATGGACGCCGAGACGCCGACGACCAGGCTGTTCCAGGCGGCGTCGAGCAGTGCCGGCGTGCGCGGCAGGTCCTCGTACCATTTGAGGGTGAGGCCGGAGAGCGGGAATTTCGGCGTTGCTGCGGTGTTGATCGAGAAGATCGGCAGGAAGATGACCGGCAGATAGAGGAACACCACGTAAAGGAAGGCATAGACCGACAGCCAGCCACCGCCCGGCCGGAAACGCCGCAACGCCGTCATCGCGCCAGCCTCTGCGCGGCGCGGATGATCAGCACCATGGCGCCGGCGATCAGCGTCACGATCACCATGGTGGTGACGGAAAGTGCCGCGCCCAGCGGCCAGTTCGACGCCTTGCCGAACTGCGCCTGGATGGCGTTGGCGATCATGACGCCGTCCTTGCCGCCGACAAGCTTCGGTGTGACATAGTCGCCGACCGTCGGGATCATGACGATGAGTGCCGCCGAGATGATACCTGGCACCGACAGCGGCAGTGTCACGCGCAGGAAGGAACGGAGCGGACCGTCGCCGAGGTCCTTGGCCGCCTCGACCAGCGTGCGGTCGACTTTTTCCAATGACACAAAGATCGGCAGGATGGCGAAGGCCGCCCAGGCATGGGTCAGCGTGATGATGACGGCGGTCGAATTGTAGAGCAGGGCCGTCGATGGTTCGTCGATGATGCCGAGGCCCATCAGGCCGGAATTGAGCACGCCATTGTAGCCGAGGATGACCTTCCACGACATCACGCGCAGCAGGTAGCTGGTCCAGAATGGGATGGTGATCAGGAACAGCCACAGGCTCTTATGGCGGCCGCCATGGAACGAGATGAAGTAGGCGATCGGGTAGGCGAGCACGCCCGTGAAGAAGCTCACCATCAGCGAGATGTAGAGAGAGCGCCAGAGCAGGTCGCGATAGATCGGCTCGGTCAGCGCGATGCGGTAGTTCTCCAGCGTGAAGGTTCGGTCGATGGTGAGATAGTTCTGCGTCCAGAAGGAGTGAGCGATGACCACCAGGATCGGCAGGACCAGAAGAATGAGGGCATAGAGGAAGGTGGGGCTGATCAGGGCAAAGCCCTGGACGGGTTCGGACTGCAGAAGGGCGTTTCGCCTGGCCCGTGTCATGCGCCGTGCAGGCGACCCCTCGGCAGCCGCCGTCATTGCAGCGCCCCCGGCGTGATCTCGTTTGCTGGCTCGGACTGTCCTGCCATGCTCATCCCATTGTTGGCGCCGGTCGCCTGTTCCCAATTTTATGCAAGGAGCACGATTTGCGGCGCGCTCCTTGCTTGCTGGCTTTCTTTCATCATGCGCGCATCCGGCGATTGAAATCAAGCGCTATTTCTGTAATATTGATTGAACGGACATTCAAAATGAAGTGAAGAAAGCCGCTTTTCCCAAGGCTTGGAGCTTGACTTCGTGTCCGCTGAAAATTGTCACGAGAGCATGTGAGGCGAAGATGGCGGCTGCAAGAGACCTGAAGGCGAAGGAAACGGCCGATGCCGATGTCGACGCCGTCGAACTGGCCAAGCGCCATCTCGTCCAGCCCTGGCCGTTCGCCGGCTCGGTCGGCACCGAGGCGCGCGCGCTGATCGGCGAGGGCGAGGGCATCTACATCACCGACGCATCGGGCAAAAGGCTGATCGACGGACCGGCCGGCATGTGGTGCATCAATGTCGGCCACCGCCGCGAGGAACTGGCCAAGGTGATGTACGACCAGGCGATGGCGCTGTCCTACAACACGCCGTGGTACACGATGAACGCGCCATCGGCGGAGCTTGCCATGCGCATCGCCGGTCATGCGCCGGGCGATCTCAGCCATGTCTTCTTCACCACCGGCGGGTCCTCGGCGGTGGAGACGGCACTGCGCTTCATGCAGTTCTACAACAATGTGCGGGGGCGGCCGGAAAAGAAGCTGATCCTCAGCCGCGGCGACGCCTATCACGGCTCGACCTATCTGTCGGCCTCGCTCAATGGCCGCCCGCGCGACCGCCACTGGATGGATGGCGCCGACGAACTGGTCGTGAAGCTCTCTTCGCCGGATCCGTTCCGCCGGCCGCAAGGCATGAGCATAGAGGCGTTCACCGATTTCCTGGTCGATCAGTTCCGCGACACGGTCGCGCGCATCGGCGCCGACAGGATCGGCGCCTTCGTCGGCGAGCCGGTGCAGGCCTCGGGCGGCGTCGTGGTGCCGCCGGATGGCTACCTGAAGCGCATCCGCGAAATCTGCCGCGACCACGGCATCCTCTACATCTCCGACGAGGTGGTGACTGGCTTCGGCCGGCTCGGCCACGTCTTTGCCTCCGGCGAAATGTTCGGCATCGACCCCGACATGATCACCTTCGCCAAGGGCGTCACATCAGGCTATTTCCCGCTCGGCGGCGTCATCATCTCGGAGCGGATTTTGCAGGAACTGCGCCGCTCGAACCACCCCGACGCGCTGTTCGGCCATGGTCTGACCTACACCAGTCATCCGATCGGCTGCGCGGTGGCGCTGAAGAACCTCAATATCCTCGAGGAGAGCGTGCTTGCCCATACGCGCGAGGTCGCGCCCTATTTCCAGGCGCAGCTGAAGACGTTGGAGGAACTTCCTTTGGTCGGGGAGGTGCGCGGCATGGGGCTGATGGGCTGCGTCGAATGCGTCGCCGATCGCGAAAGCAAGGATCCGCTGAAGCTCGACAAGGACGTCGGCAAGCGCATCGACGCACATTGCCATGAGCTCGGCTTGCTGGTCCGGCCGCTGATCAACATGTGTGTGATGTCGCCACCGCTGATCATTTCGCGCGAGCAGATCGACGACATGGTGGCGATCCTGCGCGAAGGCATTTCACGCACGATGGACGATCTGAGGAAGGAAGGGGTTTGGCAGGGGTAATTCCCTTCTTTCCGTTCTTCGCGTTCTACGGGAAGAGGAGCGGCGCTGTCCGATCCGGCAGCTACTCGCTTGGCGAGCGGTTGGCGGCGCCGGATCGCCGACGTGGGCCCAGTTTGCAGGCGGCGCAGCGAGCTCGCGGCTCAGCCAGCGCCGTGAATTGCCCTGCGGGGTCGACGCCCATCGGCAGCTCGCCTTGGCGGCCAGCTCGGCATTATAGCAATTTTCCCCAAGCCCTGGACACCGCAACGCTGCAAGTTGTGGCGGCAATGTTCTGGCGCCGACACGGGCTTCCGTCGCCAAATCCCACAAGGCGCGGTTTAGGCAGGCGGGCCGCGACAATGGGCCGGCGGGCTGCGCTGGCAGTTCAGCCTGTCTGCTTGGAAACGAAAGGCAGTATGACGATGACGATTTCTCCGTTTCTCACCGCTCTCGGATCCGAAGGTCCTCCAGCCGACCGAGCGAAAGACATGGACCTGTATGGATGGCTAATTGGAAGCTGGGAAATGGCCTCGGTCCACTACCTCGACGACGGCACAATCCAGAAATGGGATGGAGAATGCCATTTTGGCTGGGTGCTCGGAGGCCGCGCGATTCAGGACGTTTGGATCAGGCCCAAGCGCCCTGCGCCGTCGACGATGTATGGCACGACTTTGCGCATCTTCGATCCTGGGATCGATGGCTGGCACATCATATGGAACGACCCGCTCAACCAAGATTACTCGCGCCAGATCGGGCGGGCCGAAGGTAAGGACATTGTCCAGCTCGGCAATGACTCGCGCGGTCTGAAAACTCGATGGCGTTTCACCGAGATCACTGCCAACAGCTTCCATTGGATAGGCGAGGAAAGATCTTCCGAGAGTGACCCTTGGCAAATCACGTATGAACATTTAGCCCGCCGAACGAAACCCTGAAGGGTGAATTTCTCCCTTCTCCCCGTTCCACGGGGAGAAGGTGCCCGAAGGGCGGATGAGGGGCGGCGCTGAACCTAGTGATTGGCTGTGGCCTTCGACGCCATAAGCTATCGTCCGATCAAAGCGATAATCTCAAAAGCCGGCGCTGCCCCTCACCTGCCTGCCGGCATCCTCTCCCCGTAGAACGGGGAGAGGGAGGCTACCCCCTCGACCTCAGCGCGTCGTTCAGCCCCCACATGTCCTTCTCCTCCGGCGCGGTCTCGAGCCCGAGCACCGGGATCTGCTTGCGTAAATGGTCGTGGTGGGTGCGCACGCCGTATTCGAGGTCGGAGAGGTAAAAACCTTCGAAGGCTTCCGACAGCATGGATTCGTTCGACCATACCGAAAGCTGCACGTCTTCGTTCATCGTGTCACGGTCGATGCGGTAGGCGAGATAGCGTGCCGCCGCCTGCTCCCTGGTCTCATCGGGATAGCGGTAGATCGCGCCGCGCAGCAGCGTCTCGCCGGTCGACAGCGGGAACTCCTGATAGAACTGCACCGATTCCGGCATGATCGACAGGGCGTTGTTGGGGAAGATGCCGTAATAGATCCAGGCTCTGCGCAGATGCTGCGGCAGATGCGACGCGTCGGGGGTGAGCTTGATGTATTCCCGCACGCTCCAGCGCCGCCCGGCATGCGGATTGTAGGTGGCGAAGGAGCGCGACACGCCGTTGATGAACGGTTCGTCGAAATAGGTCGCGCCGTAGAGATCCTGCAGCGCCGGATGCGCCATGGCGACGTGGTAGCCTTCATTGTCGACATCGCGCACCGACTTCCAGTTGACGGGCGACTTCTGCGTCCAGATGCCCCAGGACGGCACCATGTCGGCGACATTGTAATGGGCCATCTCGGCCTCGATCGGCTTCAGCAATTCGGCCACGGAGGGCTGCGGGCCACCCTTGCGGAAGCGGATGAAGATGAAGCCCATCCAGATTTCGAGGTCGAGCGGCATCAAGCCGAATTCGGTCTTGTCGAGATCGGGGAAGGAACGCGGACGGGCAGCGCCGCGCAGCGTGCCGTCAAGATTGTACACCCAGCCATGGAAGGGGCAGACCAGAGCGTTCTTGCAGGTGCCCTGGCTGTCGGCGACGACGCGGCTGCCGCGGTGGCGGCACATGTTGTTGAAGGCGCGCACGACGCCGTCCTTACCGCGCACGGTCAGCGCCCGCTCGCCGACCACATCCATGGTCAGATAGTCGCCGGCATTCGGCACGTCGGAGACATGGCCGGCGATCTGCCAGTGGTTGCGGAAGACGTATTCCCTCTCGAGTTCGAGAAGGGCGTCGGAGTGGTAACTCCAACCCGGCAGGCCCCGCCGGTCCCAATTGTTGGGGATCGCCACGTCACGGAGGTGCGGGTTCATCAAAGGCTCTTCATTTGTTGAATACTCATTCAATAAAATCATATTTTTCTTTGAAATGCAATGGCTTGTGGAAATACCAAAATTTCAAGATGGCTGAATTGTGCAGGCCTGGATCTGGCCCGACGAGAGAAAATCCCGGAAATTCCGGGCCTTAGCGCCGGTTGTGGAAGATGCGCCGGGCGCGGGGATTCGCAGGCGCCGCGCCTGGAAAAATGAACCCATTTCCGAGGAAAAAGCCCCGGCGCCGGCAGAGTGCCGCCCGGAGTGTGATCTTGCTCATAGTCTGGCCGGGCAGGTCCGGGCATAGCTCAACGCTATCACCGTCTAGGCAACATCCTGATCATGCACATGAAACAGCTTCGCAAACGAAACAGACCATCGGCGCTTGCCCGGTTGTGCCCGGATATGCCCGATTCTCTTGTTTCGTTCCTGTTACACGGGCAATCTTTGCGCGTCGTTCGTCCGTTACCAGGCGCGGTTAAGTTCGTTTTATAGCAAAGACAAAAATAAACGAAGGGAACGGCGATGTTTACGAAGGTTCACGCCAACAGCGACCGCGGCAGGCAAGTGCCGGAACGCAATGACAGGCGTCCGAAGTTGGCACTGCGCCAGCGCGCCAGCGATCATCCGATGGTGATGTTCATGATGATGGGCGCCTGCGCCTTCGCAATCATGGCATTCACGCCGGCGGCCGGTCCGGCCTTCGCCTCGTTCAATCCGCCAGCCAACGTCATCGACGGCGCCTCGACCACGGTCAAGACGGCGCGGCTGCCGATGCCGGAGATCGATTTTGCCTGCAAGGGCCAGGCCTGGGGCGCCGAGAGCGCGGATTGCCTGCGCGTCATTGCCGCCCAGTCCGGTGTGCATAGAGACCGCGCCGTCCGCATGATCGCCAATGCCGCGCCAATGAGCAACACGCCGAATGTTTTTTGAGTTCTGCTAGGCATGATCCGACAGTAGGTATCTAGTCTTCGGGTCATGCTTGGACCTCCCAGAGCGCACCTCCAGCGCTCAGTCAGGCTCCCGCCGCACGTCGGTCGGGAGTCTCTTTTTTTTGGGGTCTGTTGAGATTCAGCGCAGGCCGGCCTGCGAATGGCGGTTTCCTGCGCTTCCGATACTCGCGTACCCAAATGTACGCTCCGTTTCGGTTCTCGGAAACCACCACTCTCGGCCAGGCCTGACCTGAATCTCAACAGACCCCAAGGACAGGTCAGCCGGCGGCCACGGCGACCTGCTCGGCAATGGCCGAGAGCACGCCGCGGACGTCCAGCGTGCTGAAAGGCTTCTCGAGGATTTGCGGGCGCTGTGGCGCCGGCAACGCCTCGATCTCGGCCTTGGCGCCGATCAGGTCGCCGGTGACGAGCACGAAGCGCTGCGCCAGGTCAGGCCGTTCGGCAAGCAGCTCGCGATAGATGGCGATGCCGCTGGTGCCGGGCATGCGCAGGTCGGAAAAGACGATGTCGGGCGGCATATGCCCTGCGAGGATCCCGGCTGCCGATGTCCAGGCCGCCACCACCCTCGACTTCAAGCCCATCAGCTCCAGAATGTCGGACAGCGAGCCGGCGACATCGGGCTCGTCGTCGATGATCAGCGCATGGCGCAGGCCGCTCGAGCGCGCCGGGCTTTCGCCGGCCGCGCCTGCACCGGCGGCGATCGCCGGCAACTGGACGACGAAGCGGGCACCCCTCGGCAGGACTTCCTCGAACCAGATGTTGCCGTTGTGCCGTTCGATGATCGATTTCGAGATCGACAGGCCGATGCCGGTGCCGACGCCGACCGGCTTGGTGGTGAAATAAGATTCGAAGATGCGCGAACGGATCGCTTCCGGCACGCCCGGTCCGTTGTCCTCGATCGAAAAGCCGGGATTGCCGCGGTCACTGCGAAATGTGCGCACCTTGATCAGCCGGTCGCCCGCGACGCCGGCCAAAGCATGCTGGCTGTTGATCAGGAAATTGGCCGCCACCTGTGTCACGTGGTCGGCATCGGCCATGGCCAGCAGCGGGCCGGCGGCGAAATCGGTGTCGATGATTATGCCGCTCGACCGCGCGCCATAGGCGGTCACTTCGAGTGCCGCGCGGATCACCTGGTTGAGATCGGTCTCGGCCTGTGCCGCCGGATGTAGGCGCACCATCGACAGGAAGCTCTTGACGATGCGGCCGCAGCGCTCCGCGGCGGCGCGGACCTTTTCGGCGCGCACCTTGGTCTGCGGGTCGGTCGCGAATTCGTGCAGAAGCGTCGACTGCGCGACGACCACGGCAAGCGGGTTGTTCAGCTCATGCGAGACACCTGCCAGCAGCGAACCCATCGCCGCCATCTTCTCGTTCTGGTGCAGTTTCTCGCGCTGACGACCGATCTCCTCCTCGGCGCGCAGCTTGTCGCGCAGGTCGCGGATCGAGCCGAAGATGAGACGGCGGTCGGCGACCCGCATCTCGGTCGCTGTCAATTCGATCGGAAAGACCTCGCCGGCCGCATTCTGGGTGACCGTTTCGAGCCGCTGGCCGACCATCGGCGAGCCGCGGCCCGACATGTAGTCGGCGCCCGATGCATAGCCCTTGCGATAATATGCCGGAACCACCGTATCGAGCAGGTCCTTGCCGAGTATGTCGGAGCGCTGGAAGCCGAACATCTTTTCGGCGGCTGGATTGAATTCGATGATCGAGCCGGTCTCGTCGATGACGATGATGGCGTCGAGCGAGGCCTGCAGCATGGTACGGCGGATGACTTCGCTGGCATGGGCGTCCGAGGGCGAGCGCTCGATGGCGTCGCCGATGGCGAGCGCGATGATGTGCAGCGTCGCCTCTTCCTCGTCGGTCCAGTCGCGCTCGTCGACGCAGTCGTTGACCGCGAGCGTGCCCCAAAGATGGCCGTGCGCGAAGACGGAAACCGACAGGAACGACTTGATGTTCTGCTTTTCGAAGTCGGATCTGAGAAAGCCTTCCAGATCGCGCGTATGGCCGGCGAAGACCTTGCCCTGGCGCTCGTCCTCGGCCAGTCGCTCCAGCAGCGGATCCGAATTGACGACCGATTGCATGATGACCGTCGGCGATGCCAGTTCGCCGCCGAAGTCGGGGTCGATCCAGTAGGCCGAGACCGACTGGGCAAAGCCCTGGCCAGGTAGCTCGCGCAACCGGAACAGGATGCCGCGCTGGCAATCCATGGCGCGGCACAGTGTCTCCAGGATGGTCTCCATCTCGCGCTGCCAGTCGCCGGCCTCTCGCAGCCGGCGAACGACGCGCACAGCCGCCATTGCAGCGCCCTGGCGGTCGCCCTTCATGTCCGTGTTTGCTGCGTCGGCAATCATGATCAGCAATTATCCAAAAGCCACATCTGATAGACTACGGAATTCAGCGCATAAGCCCGAAAATCGATGCCGATTTCCGGAAGCATCATGCGCAAAATCAGAATGCTACAGCTTCCGTTGCGTGTTCGAAAGGACGCGCGGCGCCGTCGTACGGTTTTGAATCCTGAAATTGGCGAACGCAATCTCCGAAACAGCGAGAATTCAAATCCGCGACACCGGGCTGTACGGCTCAGTTGCCGTCGCCGTTCGGCAGCGAGAAGACATAGCCTTCGCCGCGCACCGTGCGCAGGAACTTCGGATTGGCGGGATCGGCCTCGATCTTCTTGCGCAGCCGCATGATGCGGATATCGACCGCGCGCGAGGATTCCGGATCTTCGACAAACCCGATCGCTTCGGAGATCGCGGCGCGCGTCAAAAGACGGTTGGCGCGGGTCAGGAAGACCTCCAGCACGTCGAACTCGCTCTTGGCCATATCGATGACCGCGCCGTTGGCGCCGGTGACGAGCCTGCCGTCGAGATCGGCCTGGAAGGAGCCGAAGCTCAGGCGGCGCCCGGCGCCCGTCTCGGCCTTGGCGGCCTGCGGCACGGTCGGCTGCGGAACGCGGCGCAGCACGCTGCGGACCCTGGCCAGAACCTCGCGCAATTCATACGGCTTGACGATGTAGTCGTCGGCGCCGAGCTCCAGTCCGACGATGCGGTCGAGCGCGGTGCCGGCGGCGGTGGCATAGATGATGCCGATCGGGGTTTTGGAGCGCAGCCAGCGGCCGAACGACAGACCGTCCTCGCCGGGCATGGCGATGTCGAGAATGGCCAGATGGAAGGATTGCGTTTCCAGCAAGGTCCGCGCCTCGGCGGCACTTTCCGCCATCGCCACCTCATAGCCGCTGGCGCCAAGATACTCGGCGACCGCCTCCCTCAGGTCAGGCTCGTCCTCGACGACTACAATCCTTGCCCGCACTATGCTCTCGCTCCCGCTTTCAGCGGAAAGTAGATTGGGTATAAACATCATGTCCAGCACTCATCTTGAGATGTCTGTCGCGAGGTGGAAAAAACATGGCACGATCGGTCATCGCGCTCGTATCCGTGGCGCAAGTGGTTGCGAGCGATCTCGCCGACCATCTTGAGCGGCGTGGCCACGACGTGCGCGAAGCGCGCCAGCCCTGGGAAGCGGAGTCGCTGCTTTCGGCCAAGGGTATCGACGTGGTGGTTGTCGGCGACAGCCTGAGCCAGGCCGAGGGACGCGATCTCTTGAGGCGCCATGGCGGCGAGGGCGGGCCTGATTTCATCCTGATCTGCCGGCCGGCCGACCTTGTCGACAAGGTGCTGGCGCTCGAGCTCGGCGCCGCCGACGTCGTCGAAAGTCCGCTCAATGTCCGCGAGCTTGCCGCGCGCATCGGCGGCCTGTTGGCGCGCCGCGGCAGAGGTGCGGGGGAACTGGTCGTGCTGGAGAATGCGACCGTCGATCTGAGGTCGGCCATGGTCATGCATCGCTCGGGCACCGAGGACCAGCTCTCGCCGGGCCAGGTGGCGCTGCTCAGGCTGTTTCTGGCCAGCCCGCGCAAGGTGCTGACGCGCGACGACATCATTGCGGCGGCACCTGCCGAAAACGCCGACGCCTTCGATCGCTCGATCGATTCGCGCATCGTGCGGCTGCGCCGCAAGCTCGACACCGAAACCATCACCACGATAAGGGGAGCCGGCTACCGGTTCGACCCGCCGACGCAGCGCGCCGACTGAGGCCAGGGCGGCCGCCCTGTTTCTTTGTTTCACCATCGGACCGGTTTCCATCTTCTGGGTCCGATGCAATCGCTCAGCGCACCACGAGTACGGAAGGCCCTGATGGCATGTCGCTGGCGAGGCTGACCTCGTAGGTCTGGGCACGATCCCGCAACAGCACCGCGGCAAGGCCGGCAAAGCCCAGCAGGGCTTGGGCATAAAGCAAGGCAGAAAGTACCGCGGCAGCAGATTTCGTGTTCATTTTTCCATCCCTTCAGATCAGCCCAAACTTATGTTGGCGCTTCAGGAAACCCCCGAAGTGCCCGCGCCGCCCACGGAGCCCCCCGTCGCGGCGCGGGCCTTCGGTCCTCTCGGCAGCAAGTAGCCGGAGGCGCCGCGCATCCACTTCAGCCCAAGGCCGACCCGCCAGAGGGCCTTGAGCCGGTTAATGCGCAGGCTGGAGACGATCCAGACCGTGGCGATGAACAGTGCGGCATGCAGCGTCGAAACCTCGCCCGTGTTCATCGCCGCAAGCGTCGTCATCGGGCTTCCGGCAACTGTGCCGACGCCGCCGACGATGACCGCCGCGATGCTTATCCTGAGGATCCAGGACGGGATGTTCGTTTTGCTGCTCATTTTCGTTTGGTGCCGACTGCTTTTCGTTGCGTCAACTGTGCGGCCGAGCTGTATCCAGATCATGCCGCGCGGGCGACGCTTTGTTGCAGATTGGTTTCGAGACGGCTTAAGTCCCTTTCTTGTAAAGGAAAATCGCGCCTTCGTTTCGCAAAAGCGTAAGAGTTCGGTTGTGCCGGGTTGTAGTGTCGCCATCCCATAGTGGCCTGAACCGGTCGGGTCGGGGTAACCATACTTGTTAATCTTAGGAAACAGATTCGAAACAAAAGCGAGCATCAAGCGAAGTCAGCCTGAAACATGACGCAGCGATAAGTCCGCCATCGAATTGGAGCCGGCCGGACCGGCAGAGAGAGAGGGGACATCATGCACACCACCATTTCCGCCAAGCTTATCAACATCACCGCTGCTGTGCTTACCGGCGCGGCCTTGCTCTTCGGCAGTGGCGCCGCCCATGCCAACCAGATCCTGGCCCGTGTCTCGCTTTCGCAGCAGACCATGGAAGTGCTGGTCGACGGCCGCCCGACCTTCGCCTGGAAGGTGTCGACCGGCGGCAGGGGGTATGTCACGCCGACCGGCTCGTTCAAGCCGACCCGCATGCATGAGATGTGGTACTCGAAGAAGTACGACAATGCCCCGATGCCGCATTCGGTGTTCTTCAGCGGCGGCTATGCGGTGCATGCGACCTATGCCATCAAGAATCTCGGCCGGCCGGCCTCGCATGGCTGCGTGCGGCTGCATCCTGACAATGCCGCCGATTTCTACCAACTGGTCGAGGCCTTTGGCCCGGCCAACACAAGCATCGTCATCGTCAAGTAGCAGGCTGTGGTTGGAGCCGGCTGTGAAGCTTCGGCAAGCTGCCGTGCTTTCACCGTTTCAGGCTCCCGCCGGAAGGCGCTGTAAGCGGTTTCCGCGGTAAATCAACTCAGTCAAAAAAGAGGCCGGAAATTTCCGGCCTCTTTTTTTGTCGCTTGTCTTTGTCAGTCCACCGGCACAGGCATCAGCTTCGGATCCGGCTTCTCGGCATGATGCGGCAGGTCCTTGCTGGCGATGAAGGTGTAGAACATCGGCACCACGAACAGCGTGAACATGGTTCCGACCAGGATGCCGGTGAAGATCACCAGGCCCATCGAGTAACGGGCTGCGGCGCCGGCACCGCTGGAGACGATCAGCGGCACCACGCCCAGCGCCATCGCCGCCGTCGTCATCAGGATCGGCCGCAACCGGACCTTGGCAGAGGCGACGATCGCTTCGCGTCGCGACATCTGGTGCTTCTCGCGCTGCTGGTTGGCGAACTCGACCAAAAGGATGCCGTGCTTGGTGATCAGACCGATCAGCGTGATCAAGCCGACCTGGGTGTAGATGTTCAGCGTTCCGAGACCCAGATTGAGCGGTACGATGGCGCCGAAGATCGACAGCGGCACCGCCATCATGATGATCAGTGGATCGCGGAAGCTTTCGAACTGCGCCGCCAGCACCAAATAGATGACAAGCACGGCGGCCGCAAAGGCAATCAGGATCGTGTTGCCCTGCTCCTTCTCCTGTCTGGACTGACCGGAATAGTCGACGAAGAAGGTTTCGGGCAGGCTCTCCTTGGCGATGTCCTCCAGGGCCTTCAGTCCGTCACCAGTGGTGACGCTAGGCAGCGGCAGCGCGGAAATCGTCGCCGAGTTCAGCTGGTTGAACTGTTCAATGGCCGCCGGCGACGCATTGGTCGAAATCGTCACCACGGAAGAAAGCGGCACCATCTCGCCCGAGGCGCTGCGCACGAAATACTCGGCCAGCTTCTCGGGATTGTCGCGGAATTCCTGCGGCACCTGCGGGATGATGTCGTAGCTGTTGGAGTCGCGGTCGAACTGCGCCACTTCGGCGCCGCCGACCAGCAAGGTCAAGGTGCGGCCGATGTCGGCGATCGGCAGGTTGAGGGCCGCGGCGCGATCGCGATCGATGGTCACCGTCACCTGTGGCGCGTCGTAGGACATCGAGTTCTGCACGACGATGAAACGGCCGGAGGCCTGCGCCTTGTTCTTGATCTGCTCCGCCGCCTCGTAGACCTCTGAAGCAGCGCCGGTCGAGCGCACCACCATTGAGATAGGCAGGCCGCCGCCGGAGCCCGGCAGCGTCGGCGGCGCGAAGACGAAGGCCTCGACGCCGGCGACCTTGCCGAGACGCCCCTGTATGTCGGCCTGGAGCTCCTTCGAACTGCGGGCGCGTTCGGCCCAGTCCTTGAATGCGAAGCCGACGAAGGCGCCGTTGGTCTGGCCGCCGAAGGCGACCGCCGAAAACTGCGCCCGCGTTTCCGGGATATCCTTGACCAGGCCCAGGATCTGATTGACGTAGGTCTCGGTATAGTCCGACGTCGCGTAGCGCGGTCCGGTCACGATCGACAGCAGGAAGCCCTGGTCTTCTTCCGGCGCCAGTTCGCTCGAGGTCTTTGTGAAGGCGAAGCCGGTGACGCCGACCAGCGCAAGGACGATGATCAGTGTCACCGGGCGATAATTCAGCGAGCCTTTGACCGCCTTCTCATAGACGCGCTCGACCCATCCGAAGGTGCCGTCGACAACGCGCTGGAAACGGCCGGGCGCGCCGGACTTCAGCAGGCGCGCCGACATCATCGGCGTGATGGTGACGGCGATGATGCCCGACAGCACCACCGAACCGGCAAGGGTGACCGCGAATTCGCGAAACAGCGCACCGGTCAGGCCGCCGGTGAAAGCCAACGGCGCGAACACTGCGGCCAGTGTGATCGTCATGGCGACGATGGCGGAAAAGATTTCCCGCATGCCGTTGAAGGCCGCCTGCATCGGCGACATGTGGTCTTCTTCCATGTGGCGGTGAATGTTCTCCACCACCACGATGGCGTCGTCGACGACCAGGCCGATCGCCAGCACCATGGCCAGCAACGACAGGAGGTTGATCGAATAGCCGACCGAAAACAGCAGGAAGCAGACGCCGATCAGCGACAGCGGAATGGTGACGATCGGCATCAGCACCGAGCGGAACGAACCGAGGAAGAGCAGGATGACGACGATGACGATGGCGACCGCCTCGGCGATGGTCTTGAACACCTCCTCGATCGAGGCGCTGATCTGTTCGGTGGAGTCGTAAACGATCTCGATCGTCATGCCTTTCGGCAGCGTGTCCTGGATCGTCGGCACGATCTTGTGGATCGCCGCCGCCGTCGTCAGCGGGTTCGCCGCCGGGGTCGGGAAGATGGCGAGGAAGGTGCCGGGCTTGCCGTTGAAGCTGACCCTGGTGTCGGTATTCTCCGCGCCCAGTTCCACGCGCGCAACGTCGCGCAACCGCACCACGTTGCCGTCTTTCGAGCGAAGAGGAAGCTCGGCGAAAGCCTCCGGGGTCTGCAATGTAGAGCGCACGGTGATCGACGAGACGACATACTCGTTCTGGGTATTGCCGGGCGCGGAGAGGAAGTTGGAGTCATTGATGGCGGTCAGCACGTCCGCCGCGGTGACGCCGCGCGCGGCAAGCTTGACCGGGTCGATCCAGACGCGCATCGAATATTCCTGGGCGCCGAAGATCTGCACGTCGGCAACGCCTTCCACCGTCGAGATACGGGGCCGGATGACGCGCTCGATATATTCGGTCAGCTGCTCCTTCGTCATGTTCGGATTCTGCATCGAGATGTACATCATCGCGAACTGATCACCGGTGCCTTTGACGATCACAGGGTCCTTGGACGCATCCGGCAAGGTGCCGCGCACGCCTTGTACCTTCGACAGCACTTCGGTCAGCGCGACATCGGGATTGGAACCGAGTTTCATCTGCACCGTCACGGTGCTGGAAGACGGCCGGCTTGCCGAGGTGACGTAGTCGATGTTTTCGGTCGAGGCGACGGCGCGCGCGATCGGTGCGGAGATGAAGCCCTGGATCAGGTCGGCGCTGGCGCCGGGATAGGCGGTCGTGATCGTGATCGCGGTTTCATCGACCTTTGGGTATTGCCGGATCGACAGGTTGAAGATGCCCTGAAAACCCAGGAGCAGGATCATGCAGGCCAGAACGGTCGACAGGACCGGGCGGCGGATGAAGATGTCGGAAATGCTCATTGCTGGGCGGCCTGGTTGTTAGCCGATTTGGTCGGGTCGATGGTGTTGTCGACGGCAACGGACATGCCGTTGTAGAGCCGGTTCTGACCGGCGGTGACGACCTCGTCGCCGGAGGCGATGCCTTCCAGGATCTCAACCATGCCGTTGTTGCGGCGGCCCGGCTTGACGAAGACCTGGGAAAGGACAAGCTCCGGCTTCGGCGCTTCCGTTGCAGGCTTGGCCGGGTCTGCAGCCGCCTTGTCGGCTGGCTTTGCCGCAGCACCTTCGGCAGCGGGTTTCACCGCATCCGCCGCGGGCTTGGCGGCATCCGCAGCAGGTTTGTCAGCTGGCTTTTCTTCCGGCTTGGCTGCCGGGGCCGGAGCGGCTTCGGCAGCCTTGGCCGGACGCACAACAAAGACGAAGTCGCCATAGAGGCTGGACGTCAGCGCCGTCTGCGGCAGCGCCAGTACGTTGTTTTCCTCGGGCAATTCGACGCGCACCTGCACGAACTGGCCAGGCGTCAGCTTGCCTTCGGTGTTGGCGACCTCGGCTCTGATGGTCACCAGTCGGCTCGCGGGATCGATCTTGGGGTCGATGCCGCGGATCTTGCCAGCGAACGGCATCTCACCGCCGCCAATGCCCAGCCGCACTGTCTGATCGATCTTGAGCAACGGAAGCTGCTGTTCGGGAACCGAGAAGTCGACCCGCATCGTGTCCAGGTCCTGCAAGGTCACCACCGCGGTGCCTGGCGCGAGATACTGGCCGAGGTCGATTTTCGGGATACCCACCGTGCCGCTGAAAGGCGCCGTCAGCCGCTTCTGGTCGAGCACCGCCTGCAGTTTGGCCACTTGGGCTTCGGTGGCGGCTGCGGTTGCACGCGCCGTGTCGAGCGTAGCTTCCGGATTAACGCCGCGCCTCTGCAGTTCGATGGCGCGCGTCAGCGCCGTCTGGACGACCGCCACTTGCGCCTTCGTCGCTTCTAGATCTGCGCGCTCGACGGCATCGTCGAGCTGCAGCAGGACCGCGCCGTCCGCAACCTTCTGATTGGCGTGAAAGAGGATCTGCCTGACGATGCCGGCGGTTTCGACGGTAAGGTCGACGCCGTGTACGGCACTGACCGTGCCGATCGCCTCGATGCCCGGCGTCCACTCTGTCGGCTTGACGGCGACTGTCGACACGGTCGCCGCCGGCGGTTTCATCGTGGCGAAGTATTGCTTGATCCCGTTGTCGCGCAGGAAGTTGAAGCCGACGATGCCGCCGCATACCACCGCGAGCACGAGCAAAACCAAGGCGATGACGATTGTCTGGATTGTGCGCTTGAACAAGAGTTTCCCCTCAACCGGCGACCGGCATGGCGGTCGATCCCGGGACAGATATTCTTCTCATGTCCCGATTTCAAATGATGGCGATCTTACTGTACCGTCTGGACGGTCTTGTCAATTCCACATAGGCTAATGTAAGGGGAGGCGCCGATGAAAACCCGCAGAGCAAATTCCCGCGACAAGATACTCGCCGCCGCCGCCGAGGTGGCGCGGGAGACCGGTCCCGGCAGCCTGTCGCTTGACGCCGTCGCCAGCCGCGCCGGCGTGTCGAAGGGCGGCCTGCTCTACAATTTCCCGACCAAGGCAAAACTGATGCAGGGCCTGGTGGAGGACTATCTGCGCGAATTCAAGCAGGCGCTGGAGTCCCGCGCGACCGACAACGGCGGCGAAAGCCGGCTTGCGGCCTATATCAGGCTTTCGGCCGATGATTGCGAGGAGCCGAAACCCTCGGCGTCCTGGATTTTTTCGGCAATCGCCGAGGATCCCGATTTCATGACGCCGATAAAAACCTTCAAGCAGCAGCTGTTCGAGCGGCTGAAGGGTGAGACGCCCGATATCAAGGCGCTGCTGGTCTGCTTTCTCGCCATAGAAGGGCTTCGCAGCATGAATCTGTTCGATTCCGACGTGCTCTCGCAGGATGAGCGCCGGCTGCTGGTAGCGTCGCTGCTGGAGATTGCAAAATGAGTTGTCGCGCCCACTGAGGTCGGGCTCAGGTTCAACCGAACGCAACCGCCGGTCGAAATCGCACACCAGCTTCATCGTCGCGACATAGCGGGCCGCAAGGTCGACATATGGCTCTGGCATTGTCATGCTGCAATGCACAAGTATGATCGTACCTCCTCCCACTTCTCGCGAGATCCCCATGGGTTTGCTGTCTTCGAAAAACGCCCTCGTCACTGGCTCGACCAGCGGTATCGGCCTGGCCATCGCTCGCGCCTTCGCAGCCGAAGGCGTCAACATCACCATCAACGGGCTGGGCGACGCCGCGGCAATCGAGCAGGAGCGAACCGGCATCGAGAAGGATTTCGGCGTCAAGTGCCGCTATTCCGGCGCCAACATGATGGACGGCGCGGCGGTGCGCGCCATGGTGCGCGAGGCCGAGGAAGCCTTCGGGAGCCTCGACATCCTGGTCAACAATGCCGGCATCCAGCATGTGGCGCCGATCGAGGAGTTTCCCGACGACAAGTGGGAAGCCATCATCCGCATCAATTTGCTGGCGGCCTTCTATGCGATCAAGGCCGCACTGCCCGGCATGAAGGCGCGTAAATGGGGCCGCATCATCAACACGGCTTCCGCGCATGCGCTGGTCGCCTCGCCGTTCAAGTCGGCCTACGTCTCGGCCAAGCACGGCATAGCCGGCTTGACCAAGACGGTGGCGCTGGAAGCGGCGCAGGACGGTGTCACCGTCAATGCGATCGCTCCCGGCTATGTCTGGACACCGCTGGTTGAAAAGCAGATCCCCGATACGATGAAGGCGCGCGGCATGACCGAGGAACAGGTCAAGCACGACGTGCTGCTCGCGGCCCAGCCGACCAAGGAGTTCGTCACCGTCGAGGAACTTGCCGCACTGGCGCTGTTCCTGTGCTCGGACGCGGCCAGGCAGATCACCGGCACGACCTTGCCGATGGATGGCGGCTGGACGGCGCAGTAGGCGCTGCGGCAGGAGTTCCGGTTTTTCGCGGACCCGTGCAGGCGCGGCCGGCGTCGTTAGAGCGCGCCATGCAGCCTTCCTTCTTCAGCCCTTCCATGGTCACGACGTCGGCGATCAAACACGTCAGAGAACCGGCCCACGAGCGCCGGCTGAAGGCACTGCGTATCGCTGCAGCATAACTCTATTGTGACGGCGTTCGGGAATGACGCGCATGGCCGCCGCCAGCTGCTGCTTTCTTGACAAAGGCCGGCGATCGTTCCAGCATTGTGGCAAGGGGTTCATCGCGATGACCCCGTGAGGCGTCAGCCCAACGATCGCGTCCAAGCTCTCTTTTCCTGGAGGTGGACGCCATGCCGTCAACAACCGCAATCACCGTAGCGCAACTCTCCCGTCTCGTCGGCCTGCCCGACGCGCCCGATCTCGTCGACGTGCGTATCGATGAGGATTTTGAAGCCGATCCGCGCCTGCTGCCGGCGTCGTGCCGGCGCGATTTCAGGACCGTCTCGACCTGGGCGGCCGACTTCGCTGGGCGCCGGGTCGTCGTCATCTGTCAAAGAGGGCAAAAGCTCTCGCAAGGCGTCGCCGCATGGCTGCGCCATGAAGGCATCACCGCGGAATCGCTGGAAGGCGGCTTCGAGGCCTGGGTCGCGGCCAAGGCGCCTCTCGTCAAGGCAGACGCGCTGCCCCCGCACGACGACAAGGGCCGCACGGTGTGGGTGACGCGCGCCCGGCCCAAGGTCGACCGTATAGCCTGCCCCTGGCTGATCCGCCGCTTCGTCGATCCTTCGGCGGTGTTCCTGTTCATCGAACCAGCCGAAGTGCTGGCAGCGGCCGATCGCTTTTCGGCGGTGCCCTTCGACATCGACGACGTGTTCTGGAGCCATCGCGGCGAGCGCTGCACCTTTGACACGATGATCGAAGAGTTCGGATTGCGGTCGGAGGCGCTCGATCGCCTCGCTCTGATCGTGCGCGCCGCCGATACAGCGCGCCTCGAGCTCGTTCCGCAGGCGGCGGGGTTCCTCGCCGCGTCGCTCGGCCTGTCACGCATGTTCCGCGACGATCTCGAACAGCTCGAGGCCGGCATGCTGCTCTATGACGCTTTTTTCAGGTGGTGCCGCGACGCCACGGAAGAGACGCACAACTGGCCGAGCGGGAGCAAAGCGCCATGAGCTCCCTTGGCGCGGACAATGAGGCCGAGGCCGAGCAGCCCCTGGCCGTGCCGACCTTCAGGGAAGCGGTGCGGCTGTGGGCAAAGATCGGCCTGCTCTCGTTCGGCGGGCCGGCCGGCCAGATCGCCCTGATGCACAAGGAGCTGGTCGAGGAGCGCCGCTGGATCGGCGAGCAGCGCTTTCTGCATGCGCTCAACTACTGCATGCTGCTGCCCGGTCCGGAGGCACAGCAGCTCGCCATCTATATCGGCTGGCTGCTGCACCGGACCCTCGGCGGCCTTGTCGCCGGCACCTTGTTCGTGCTGCCGGGCGCCATCGTCATGCTGGGCCTGAGCAGCTTCTACATGCTCTACAATGACGCGCCGGTCGTCGAGGCGCTGTTCTTCGGCGTCAAGGCGGCGGTGCTGGCCGTCGTCGTCGAGGCCGTCATCCGCATCGGCAAGCGGGCACTGAAGAACCGGGTGATGGTGGCGATCGCGACCGCCGCCTTCCTTGCCATCTATGTGGTCAAGCTGCCGTTTCCGCTCATCATCCTGGCAGCCGGGCTGACCGGCTGGATCGGCAATCGCTTTGCGCCGGTGCCGTTTTCCGGAGCGGCGCACGGCAAGGGCAACGCGCCTGACATTCGGGGAGTGGTCGATCTGATGTTCGAGCGCGGCGAGCTCGACCATACAAGGCCAACGAGATGGCACGCGCCGCGCACCGTCGCAACCTGGCTGCCGATCTGGCTCGGTCCGGTGGCGCTGATCGCAGCTCTGACTGGCTCGACCAGCGTCTGGACGCAGCTTGGTAGTTTCTTCAGCGTCATGGCGGTCGTCACCTTCGGCGGCGCCTACGCGGTTCTCGCCTATGTTGCGCAAGCGGCTGTCACCTCTTTCGGCTGGCTGGCGCCCGGCGAAATGGTTGACGGTCTCGGCCTCGCCGAAACGACGCCCGGGCCGCTCATCCTGGTGCTGCAGTTCGTCGGCTTCGTCGCCGCCTACCGCCACGCCGGCGCGATGAGCCCGCTCATCGCCGGATCGCTCGGATCGCTGCTGACGCTGTGGGTAACTTTCGTGCCGTGCTTCTTCTGGATATTCCTCGGCGCGCCCTACATCGAGCAGTTGCGGCAGAACAAGGCGCTGTCAGCGGCGCTCGGCGCGATCACCGCGGCCGTCGTCGGCGTGGTGATGAACCTTGCCTTGTGGTTCGCACTGCATGTCGTCTTTGGCCAGGTGCGCAGCGTCGGCCTCGGGATGGAGATACCGGTGCTGTCCTCGCTGGACTGGCGTGCCGCACTGCTGGCCGCCGCCGCGATAGTCGCCATGCTCAGGCTGAAGATCGGCATGCTGCCGACATTGGCCGGATCGGCGCTGGCCGGATTGGTGCTGCAGGCACTGTGAAGCCTGGCCCTTGAGGGCGTCACATCACTCTTGCCTGCAAGGCCGTGGATGCGCTCGCCGTCGCGTCGCGTCGCAGCGCATCGTTTCGAAAAATGCGCATCGCCCCTGTTTACAACTGACATGTTAGTCTGATATCACTGCCTGCAGATTGATTTCTGGAGAGCATTCTGGTGGCTTCGCGCTTTGGTCTTTCGGTTGCGCTTGCAACGCCCTTTCATGCGTCCGGGCAGATCGCGGTTCCCGCCATGGTCGCGCAGGCCAAGGCTTGCCTTGGCGCCGGCTGCAGCAGCGCGACGCTGTTCGGCACCACCGGCGAGGGCGCTTCCCTGGGCACCGAAGAGCGGCGGACGATCATCGAGGCCATGCTCGCCGCCGGCATCCCGGCGCGCCAGCTGGTCGCCGGCGTACTGGTCGACGCGGCCGAGGATGCGGCCGAACAGGCGCGTCATGCCCTGCAGCGCGGCGCCCGCAACATCCTTCTCGCGCCGCCTAGCTACTTCAAGAATGTCGGCGAGGACGGGCTGTTCGGATGGTTCGCCGCGGTCTTTGCCGCGCTCGGCCCGCTGGCGCGCGATGTCCTGCTCTACAACATCCCTTCCGTCACCATGGTGCAGCTGCCGCTTGGCCTGATCGGCCGGCTGCGCGCCGCCTTTCCGGCCGTGGTCGCCGGGGTCAAGGACTCAGGCGGCGACTGGAGCTACAGCGAGGCGCTGCTTGCCGCCCATGGCGACCTGGTGATCCTGATCGGCGACGAGCGGCATCTGGCGAGAAGCGTGCGCCAGGGCGGGCAGGGCGCCATTTCCGGCATGGCCAATTTCGTCACCGGCGAAATCCGCGCCATGGCCGTGGACGGCCGCGACGATGCCCGCGTCGAAAATTTCGTGCTCGAATTGCTCAAATATCCGGTCACGCCGGCGGTGAAGGTGATGGTGGCGCGCAAGACCGGCGACGACGGCTGGCTGGCGGTCCGCCCACCGCTGGAGCCGATCGCCGCGCAGGGGCGGCAGCAGCTTGCCGCCGCCTATGACCGGCTGTTTGCGACAGAGCCGGCCTGACCGGCAAGGATGCGCTGAATGGACGACACCAGCGAACCGGGAACCCTCAGGGAAAAGGCCTATGCCAGCTTCACGCGGCATCTCCTGGCGCGTGACCTCAGGCCCGGGCAGTTCGTGTCGCAGCGCGAGCTGGTCGCCTTCACCGGGCTGCCGCTTGGCGCCATTCGCGAGATCGTGCCGCGCCTCGAGGCCGAGGGGCTGCTGACGACCATTCCGCAGCGCGGCATGCAGATCGCGCATATCGACATCAACCTGATCCGCGAAGCCTTCCAGTTCCGCCTGTTCATGGAGCGCGAGGCGGTGGCGCTGTTCACGGTCAATGCTGCCGACGCCGAGCTCGCCCGGCTCAGGCGTGAGCACGAGGAGATGCTGGCCCACGCTTTGGCACAGGCCGCGACGCCTGAGATGGAAGCAAAAGCGCAGACCATCGACTGGGCTATGCACGACACTTTCATCGACGCGCTCGACAACGAGATCATCGCCAAGGCCTATCTGGTCAATTCGGTGAAGATCCGGCTGATCCACCAGGAGCGTTTCCGCATCGACGGCCGCGTCGTGCCGGTCATGCGCGAGCACCTTACGGTGATCGAAGCCATGGAAAGCCGCAATCCGCAGAAGGCGGTCGAGGCGATCAGCCAGCATATCGACAATGCACGCCGGCTGGCGCTGCAAATCTGAGGAAGCATGAGCCGCGCCGCAACCGCGGCGCAACCCACAACGACAGCAACCGGGAGGAAGAAATGTCGTCCAATCTGTTCAACCCAACCAGGAGGCAACTCCTCGCAGGAACCGCGGCTCTCGCCGCCGCCGGCCTTGCCGGCCTTCGTCCGAGCTTTGCCGCCGGCGTCGACTGGAAGCGCTTTGCCGGCACGACGCTCGACGTCAATCTGGTGAAGAGCCCGCGCAGCGACACGCTGATAAAGTATCTCGCCGAGTTCGAGGAACTGACCGGCATCAAGGTCAATGCCGAGGCGACGCCCGAGCAGCAGCAGCGCCAGAAGACGGTGATCGAGCTCAGCTCCGGCAGACCGAGCTTCGACGTCGTGCATCTGAGCTACCATGTGCAGAAGCGGCAGTTCGAGAAGGGCGGCTGGCTGGCCGACATCTCCGGCTATCTCGCTGACGCCACGCTCACCGATCCGGCGCTGGTCGAAAGCGACTTCGCCGATGCCGGCATGGTGTTCGCCAAGGACGGACAGGGCGTGCTGCGCTCGCTGCCTTTCTCGGTCGATTACTGGATCCTCTACTGGAACAAGGAACTGTTCGAAGCCAAAGGGCTCAAATACCCCGAAACCTTCGAGCAACTGGTGGCCGCCGCCGAGGCGCTGACCGACCCGTCGACCAACACCTATGGCTTCGTCGCCCGCGGGCTCAAGAACGCCAACACGCCGGTGTGGACGTCGCTGATGCTCGGCTACGACATGACGCCGCTCGATGCCCAGGGCAAGCTGCGCACCACCTCGCCGGAGGCGATCGAGGCCGCCAGCCTCTATCAGCGGCTGATGACCAAGGCTGCTCCTCCCGGCGTCACCGGCTTCAACTGGGCCGAAGCCCAGTCCGCCTTCCTGCAAGGCAAGATCGGCATGTGGTTCGACGGCGTCGGCTTTGCCCCGCCGATGGAGAACCCCGAGAAGTCGCGGGTGGTCGGCAAGGTTGGCTATGGCGTCATGCCCAAGGGCCCCAAGGCGCATGCCTCGGGCACGTTCGGCGACGGCATCGGCGTGACGGCGGCGAGCGAGAAGAAGGAGGCCGCCTATCTGTTCTGCCAGTGGGCGGTGTCGCCGGCCATGGGCGCGCGCCTGCTGCAGGCTGGCGCTGGCGTGCCGTTCCGCAAGTCGGTGCTGGAAGATCCCAAGGTGCGCGAGGGCGTCACCATGCCGGCGAGCTGGCTGGATGCCGTGGTCGGCTCCGGCAATGTCAGCCGGCTGGCGCTGCCGGTCATCATCCCGGTCACCGAGTTCCGCGATACCTTTGGCGTGGCACTGAGCAACATGATCGCCGGCGCCGATCCGGCCGAAGAGCTGAAGAAGGCCACCGAGCAATTCCAGCCGGTTCTCGACAGGAGCGAGCAGGGCTGATGTCCGCAACCACCCCAGAACAGGCCGGGGTAACGATCGAAGCCATGGACGGGAGCCAGACGGTACGGCTGGCTCCCAACTACTGGCCCTTCGTCGTGCCGGCACTCGTCGTCGTCGGCGCCGTGATTGTTTTTCCCTGGGCCTTCACGCTGTGGATGAGCGTCAACAGCTGGACGCTCGGCCAGTCGCGGAGCTTTGCCGGCGCGGAAAACTATCTGCGCCTGGCGAGCGATCCGCGCTTCTGGGAATCGCTGTGGCACACCTTGACCTACACGTTCCTGTCGGTCGTCGCGCCGATGTTCTTCGGCACCGTCGCCGCCCTGATCTTCGACGCGAAGTTTCCGCTGCGCGGCCTGCTGCGCGGCGTCTTCGTGATGCCGATGATGGCGACGCCGGTTGCCGTGGCGCTGGTCTGGACGATGATGTTCCATCCGCAGCTCGGCGTGCTCAACTACCTTCTGTCGCTGGTCGGCATCCCGGCGCAGGAATGGATCTTCAACGCCAACACCGTCATCCCTTCGCTGGTCGCGGTCGAGACCTGGCAGTGGACGCCGCTGGTGATGCTGATCGTGCTGGGCGGGCTGGCCTCGGTGCCGCGCGAACCGTTCGAAAGTGCGGAGATCGACGGTGCCAATGCCTGGCAGCAGTTCCGCTACCTAACCTTGCCGATGATCGCGCCGTTCCTGATGATTGCGATGATCATCCGTACCATCGATGCGCTGAAGAGCTTCGACATTATCTATGCCATGACCCAGGGCGGGCCGGGCACGGCGTCGGAGACCATCAACATCTATCTCTACAACACCGCCTTCTCCTACTACGACATCGGCTACGGCTCGGCCATGGCCGTGGTGTTCTTCATCGTCATCGTGGCGCTGTCCTTCATCCTGTTGATGCTGCGCCAGCGTTCGCAATGGATCGATCAGGAGGGCAAATAGATGAGCTCACGACTGCTCAACCAGATTGGGCTGTTCTTCGCGGCCCTGGTCATCGTCTCGCCGGCGATCCTGTTCTTCCTCTGGATGATCTCACTGTCGCTGAAATTCGAGATCGACAACGGCGCCTATCCGCCGATCCTGATCCCTGAACATCTCGCCTGGTCGAACTATGCAAAGGTGTTCGAGGAAAACAACTTCCTGCTCTATTTCTGGAATTCGGTCCTGGTGACCGGCACGGCGACGCTGCTGGCGCTGCTGATCGGCGTGCCGGCCGGCTACGGCATCGCCCGGCTCAAGGCCGAACGGTCGGCCGTCGTCATCATGATCGCCCGCATGACGCCGGGGCTTTCCTATCTGATCCCGCTGTTCCTGCTGTTCCAGTGGATCGGCATCCTCGGCACGCTTTGGCCGCAGATCATCATCCATCTGGTGGTGACCGTGCCGATCGTCGTCTGGGTGATGATCGGCTATTTCGAGACGACGCCAATGGAGCTGGAGGAAGCGGCCAACATCGATGGCGCCAGCTCCTGGCAGGTGTTCCGGCTGGTCGCGCTGCCGATCGCCAAGCCGGGCATCGTCGTCGCCTTCATCCTGTCGGTGATCTTCTCGTGGAACAATTTCGTCTTCGGCGTGGTACTCGCCAGCCGCGAGACGCGGACCTTGCCGGTCGCCGTCTACAACATGCTTTCCTACGAGCAGGTGAGTTGGGGACCGCTGGCCGCCGCAGCACTGGTGGTGACGCTGCCGGTGCTGGTGCTGACCATGTTCGCGCAAAGGCAGATCGTCGCGGGGCTGACCGCCGGCGCCGTCAAGGGTGGCTAAGGCGTGGCCCGAGCGGACATTACTCTTTCTGGAGGAATCCAATGGCATCGGTAACCATCAACAATGTGCAGAAGGCTTTCGGAGCCACGCGGATCATCCACGACGTCAGCGTCGATATCGCCGATGGCGAGTTCGTCATCCTGGTCGGGCCGTCGGGCTGTGGAAAATCGACGCTGTTGCGCATGATCGCCGGGCTGGAGACCATCTCGGGCGGCAAGATCGCCATCGGCGAGCGCACCGTCAACAATCTCAGGGCGCGGGACCGCAACATCGCCATGGTGTTCCAGAACTACGCGCTCTATCCGCATATGACGGTGGCCGACAATATGGGCTTTGCGCTCAAGATCAAGAAAGCCGATCCGGCCGACACCGCCGGGCGTGTCAAAAGGGCGGCAAACATTCTCGGGCTGGAGAAGCTGCTCGACCGTTTTCCGCGCCAGCTTTCCGGCGGCCAGCGCCAGCGCGTCGCCATGGGCCGCGCCATCGTGCGTGACCCGCAGGTGTTCCTATTCGACGAACCGCTCAGCAATCTCGACGCCAAGCTGCGCGTCCAGATGCGCGGCGAGATCAAGGCGTTGCACCAGCGGCTGGGCACCACCACGATCTATGTCACGCATGACCAGATCGAGGCCATGACCATGGCCGACAAGATCGTCGTGCTGCATGACGGCCTCGTCGAGCAGATCGGCGCGCCGCTCGACCTCTACGACCGGCCGGCCAATCTGTTCGTCGCCGGCTTCATCGGCTCGCCGTCGATGAACTTCATTGCCGGCCGCATCGAGGAAGGCATCTTCCGCAGCAACGGCGGACTTACCCTGCCGCTGCCGGAAGGCATCCACCCGGCGCACGCCACAGGCGGCGAACTCATCTACGGCATTCGTCCCGAACATATCCGCGCGAAAGCCCAGGGCATCTCCGGCACGGTCGCGCTTCTGGAAGCGACCGGTTCGGAGATATTCGCCAAGGTCGACTGCGCCGGTGAGGAGATCTCCTGCCTGTTCCGCGAGCGGCTGGCGCTGAAGCAGGGCGAGACGGTGCGGATCGAGGTCGACCGCAGCTGCGCGCATCTGTTCGACGCCAAGACCGGGCGGCGTATCTGATCGGGACGGCCGAAATATCTTGCCGTTTTCTAGGACCGGTCCATATTCATCGATGGGGAGTTCCGTTGTATTGGCCATGAAAAGTCTGTCGATCGCCTTTCTTGCCGGGATGGCAGTTTGTGTCGCGAGTGTCGCCGATGCGCGACCGGACACACGCGCGATGACCTGCGAACAGACGCAGGCCCTGATCAAAAGCCATCGCTCGGCGGTTCTGACCACCGGCCGCAACACCTACGATCGATACGTCCGCCAATTCGGCAACGAATGCGACTGGCCGGACGTGCCGAGCGCTGCGTCGGTCCCGACACGCGACGGTCAATGCCGTGTCTATCGCTGTCAGGAACCGACCTTCAATCGATCCCCTTGAGGTTCGCCTCACCCTCGTGCATGGCGCGTCCATTTCGCAGCTATTTCAGACCCAATTTCATCACCTTCGTTTTCCTCTCGCTGTACCTGGTCGGCGAGGAGTTCGACATCCACCTTGCCGAGCCACGGTCGCCTTGCTCGCCGGCTGCCCGCCAAACGCGGTTCGCGCCGCACTTGCGAGCCTCCTGCAAACGTTTCGCTATCAATAGCCAATTGCATGCCGCTGCCGGTAGAAAACGCCTTTTGGCGGTCGCTCGGTGGGTCGACTGCACCTCTGCCGACATTCGAAACCAATGCGCTCCAGGGTCGTCACCGCCAAGCGGCAAATCAGGCCGGGAGCCGCCACATTCGCACACGACCTGCACCACGCAATTCCGTTTCATCGAGTGGGTCGCAAGCAAAATTTGGTCCGAGCAGTTGGTGCGTTGCATCCGAAATACGGATTTCATCGGGCTCCGCGGACGTTTGAATACGTGAGGCGAGATTAACGGTCTCACCCCACAGGTCATAGGCGAACCGCCTCTTGCCTATGACGCCAGCGACGATTGGTCCTGAGTGAATTCCAATTCTGAGTCTTATCGGTTCTCCTGCGAAGCGTTCGCGCTTAACCGCCTTCCGCAGCTCAACTGCATAGTGCGCGAGGGCCTTTGCATGATCGGATCGCGCGGTGGGCAGGCCAGCGACCACCATCACACAATCGCCGATTGTCTTGATCTTTTCGCAGCCATATCGTTCAGAGAGCCGATCCGCCGCCTTGAAGAAGTAATTCAAAATAGCGAGCGTCGTCACGGCTCCGACGTTCCGCGCTCGTTCCGTAAAACCCACGATGTCGGCAAAAAGCACACTCACCTCTGCGTGGTTGTCAGCAATTTTTTTGTGCGCTTTTAACCGCTCCGCGATCGACGCCGGAAGAATGTTGAGGAGCAGGGTTTCGGCGCGCTGGTACTCACGCGCCAATCCCTCCTGGCTCTTCCTCAACGCCTCGTTCGTCGATTGTAATTTCTCGTTGAGTTGACGCTCCCTCTCTTGCAGGAGCGTCATTTCATAAGCCTTCTGTTGAAGCCGTTGCCTATTGTCGCGTTCGGCAGTGGCGTCCAGAAAGAGCAGCCACACGCAGGCATTGTCAGCAAAAAAATGAAGGTCCGCGACACGCCCGCTGGGCAGTTCGACCATGCCAATATGAAATGGAAGCTCCGGGCAAGGCAGCAAACCTTCCATGAATTCAAGCTGCTCGGCAACAGGCTTGCCAATGCGAAGCGATGAGAGTCCGTAATGTTCAACCTTACCGCCCTTCGCAGCTACGCAAAGCTGGGCGTCTATTTTCAGATAGGCGACAGAGTGCCCATTGTAGAAGAAATTGAAAATCCAACTTCTGACTTCTCTTGGCAATCCATGCATGGTCTATTTTGTGACCATTAAAGCAAGTTGACGAAATGCATCATCAACACGTTCACCCGAAAGCGCACTTGTTAGATAGATTTGCCATCCAAGTTGCCTGAGTTCGTTAATCTCACTATCCGATATCGCCCACCGATCGGCCAGATCGGATTTGTTGAACAGCAATACAAACGGCATAGCGCCGAATTCGGCCTCGGCCCGCTCGCGCAGCGTGAGCGCCACGGCAAGAGTAGCGGCGCGGGTTCCATCGACGACAAGCACGAGCCCGGCCGCACCCCGCACATAGCTGACGCGGAATGAGCCGATATCGTCTTCGCCGGCCAAATCCCACAAAATCAGATCCACGGTTTTGTCCGGGAGTGCGACACTCTTCTTGTCGATTTTCACTCCCACCGTGGTCAAGTAGGTATCTGAAAAGATGCTTTGCACAAACCTGCGAACCAGACTCGTCTTTCCGACAGCGAACCCGCCCAACATGCAGATCTTTTTTTGCAATATCCTAGGCTCCGCACTAGTCCAAGTTTACCGTAACCGAAACCCGGCGATTGGTGGAGCTACCAGTTCGACTATTTTCAGGCACTACCGGCTCAAAGGTGCCCGCGCCCCGAACCAGCAGCAGTTCCGGAGCGACGCCACGCTTGTTGAGAAGCGCACGAACTGTCTCGGCGCGGGCGGCACTGATCGACACGTTGGCCGTCTCACGGCCCGTGGCGTCCGAATGGCCGGTCAACATGAACCGCGCTGTTACGCCTGACTTGCGGGCATTTTTGGCGAATTCCTTTATTTGATCCGCCAATCTGTCGAGAGCCGGCATCTGCTCTGGTCCCGGCACAGCTTTGCCGGAATAGAAGAAAATATCGGTCGCCTGGATGGCCTCTCTCAAACGATTAAGTTCTGGAAGGTTCAGCTCACTCAGCTGCGAGACATCCAGAACCACTCCGTCCTCCGAAAGTTGTTCGGCGGCGGCCCGCGCCCGGTTGATCCAGGCGGCAGGAGCCTCACCCACGACAACGATGCGCCCCTGGACGATCGAAAGCCGAACCGATTTCGGCGGGGTCAGCGACGCCGTCAGCCGCTTCACCACGAACTTCGGATCAAGGCTCTGATAGAATTGCCACTGTGAATGAACGCGGGCAGGATCAACCTCCGTTCCAGACAGCAGAACTTGCGGGTCGGCGGCAAGCGGGTCTCTCAGGCCGGAAATGTAGAAATGTCCGCCCCTCGCCGTTTGTTGGGCGACGATGATTCCCGGTTGGGCCTCAAGTCGCGACACATAATACTGCCAGTGCTCCGCCGCGCGTGCTTCGGGGCTCACATCACGAACCTTGGAGATGTCGAATTCCGGTCCGCCTGCCGAAAGCTGTCGGGCCGCTGCGCGCGCCCGATCTATCCAGGTGTCGGGAGCCTCGCCCTCGGCAACGATGCGATCATTGACGATCGAAAGTCGTACTGTATCCGGCGGATACAGCGACGCCGTCAGCCGCTTCAACACGAACTCCGGCTCAAGGCTCTGATAGAATTTCCAGTCTGAATGAACCCGGGCGGGATCGACCTGCGTCCCAGACAACAGCGACTGCGGGTCGACGGCAAGCGGGTCTCTCAGGCCGGCAATATAGAATTGGCCATCGCGCATCTTTTGTTCGGCAACGATGATGCCCGGCTGGGTCCCCAGTCGCGACACATAGGCCTGCCAGCGTTCCGCCTCGCGTTCTTCGGGATCACGGACCCTGGAGATATCGAATGCCGGTCCGCCTGCCGAA
>NZ_JBJACT010000036.1:32500-67358 GCF_044778005.1 Mesorhizobium sp. IMUNJ 23033 | reverse complement strand
CGTACCTTGCTTTAGAAATATCGGACATACTTACCCCACCCTGTATGATCTTGATATTTTGTGAGTCTTAACAAATACAGAATCATGAAATGGATGTTGTTTGAAGTGATTGATAATATAAATCGACACTAAATTAGGTATACCTAATATATACATATATATTGTAGGCAGGTCTGATATTGATAAGCGGGATCGCTGTCGCCATGGCAGCATCCGGAGCTCCAGAAACTCGGCCTGCCGGCGATCTGCTTACGGCCCAAAGCGGACAGACTTTACGCGCTCATGAAAGACCGCTGGAGAGCGTGAAAGGGGGCATGGCGGCTTGCAAGGCACCGACCACATATCGAACGCCGCTGTCGGGCGTTTGTCGGGCGACGACAAGCAATTGCTTAGCTGATCGCACGTCGCCTGGGTCGCTATCGCCGGCCGTTGGAGGAAAGCTAATTTTTCAACGCACGCCAAATAGGGCTATCTGCCCGCGAATTGTACCGGGCCTTCCGCCTAGCCTTGGTGGCGAGTGAAAATGTATGTGCGCGGTTAAACCGCAGGAAGTCAGAAAAAAATCTTGCGCGATTTCGAAGCAAGGTCACTCCAGAAGGGGACCCCTCCCGTGCCGCAAACTGGGACCGGCCCACCCCTTTGTGCCTCACCTTCACCTATCAAGGAAGCGCAGCGGGGCCTCGCCCCGCCTCTGCCGTCAACTGGACCCGCGAGCCACTACATCACATCGGTCCCGGCACCATCTTGGTCGGCTGCTCCGGCATGGGGAATGCGTAGTTGTCGCATTTCACGTCCGGGTTCGTCGGGCTGAACATTCCGTCCGGGTTGTCCTTAAACAGCCAGGCGTGGAGGTCGTAGTGGTGGAACTCCTTTGGAATGAGCGGATAGTGGCCCTCCATCGGGCCCATGAATTTCTGTCCGAAGAGTTCCGGCGGCGCCTTGGTGTCGGGCGTCAGGGGCACGAGCCACTCGACGCCGACCAGGCGCAACTCGTTACCGACCGGTTCGTAGATCAAGACATTGGGACGCATCGGATCGACTGTCGGGCCGATGCTGGGAACGTTGACGAAATGAATGCCCATGGCACCCTTCGGGTAGTCCATCGTTCCGGGTATTTTTTCTCCGCTATAGGAGACGCATCCGACCGTCGACAGGTAGAGGTCACGAATGGCGGCCTTGTAGTCTTCATACTTGGCCAGCGATTGCTTCAGGGCATCGAGTTCGGCCTTGTTGGGTTCGGCGGCCTGAGCTGCGGCCGCGCCCAGGAATGCGCCGACGAGACCTATCGAAATGAGGATCCCGCGACGCCCAAGACAAGCTATCTTCGTCATGCACTCCTCCCAGATTTTTGATTCTGGCCGTGCAAGACCGAGGCGCAAATGATGCTAACCGCGCGGCCAACTCTACCGCCTCGTCCCCTTTGGACTGTATCGATGCTAAACCTTCCCACTGCGTGGGAACAGCAACCCTTATGACCTAAGCCAAAAGGCTCGTTGGTCGGAAAAGGGCAATCGACAAAGTCGGAAAACCGCTACGCACCTTTCCTAGAGTCGCTCTAGCGCCGCCCCAGCAGGCTCTTCATGCGGTTGCGCAGCAGGCGCGCCATGTTGCGGGTTTCGCGGTAGAGATGCAACTGCGACGCCGCCTGGCGCACCTGGCGGTCGGCGTCCGGCGAGAGCCCGATCACCAGCGTACCCATCGGCTTGCGCTCGCTCCACAGCCGGCTCATCACCGGATGATCGGGCACGGCGCAGGAATCGGTCATCACGATGTTGGGGTCGTCGAGATGCTGCCTGGTGACCTCGATCATCAAGAGCGTGCCCGGCGAATAGGCCGATAGCGTCTCGTCATAGGCGGTCTTCCAGGTATAGGCGACGCCGGCCTCGACGAAGACGATCAGGCAGGCGATGGTGCGGCCGTCGAGTGTCAGCGAGTGGATACGGCAGAGATCCTGCTCGGCCAGCCGGTGCACGGCCTCGCGGGCGAAGGCGGCGCGGAAGCGGTCGATCGCCATGGCCGTGCGCTCGCGGCCCTTCCAGCCGGCCACCTCCAGCGTCAGGAAGCTTTCGATGGCATGGCGGATCTCGTCGGGTCCGCGCGCCACGACGTGCTCGAGCTTGCCGAGGTCGGCAAGGCGCCGCTTCAGGCGGCGGAATTCGCGATGGTGATGCGCGCGCAGCGATGCCTTGAGATACGCCTCACCTTCCGCCTCGCTTTCGAGCACCGGGCGTTCCAGTCTGCCCGTGGTGACCATGGTCAGGCTGCGCGTCTCGGCAACCGAGGCGAGCAGGCTGGCCACCGGGCCGTCGAGCCGGATGTCGGGCAGCACAAAGACCTTCGGCAGCTTGAGATGTGGCCGCGACAGCATCGAGAAGAAATCCTCGATGACGCCGACCGGGTCGTCGCGGTCGACCAGCGGCGTGCCGATCGGACCGAACGGGCTCGACCAGGTGCGCATCACGGGGACGCCGAGGGGGATCGCCGGCCGCTCGACCGAGAACGGCACCAGGAGGCGCAGCCGGTTGCGGTACTCGTCGCCGTCGCGGATCACAGCGAGGCGCACTTCACGGTCTTCAAGCCTTGGCATCGCCGGGGCGAGGAAGCGCGGGTTGAAGAAGACGTTGGATTCGATCGTGCGGGTGCACAGATAGTCCAGTTCCTCGACCAGGTCGAAGCCGGCAGAGGCCGGGTAGATGGCGAGCTTGCGCTCGGGTCGGTTGTTGGCGAGGATCTCGATATGGGCGGGATCGGCCTCGCGTGCCAAGCCGGCAAGGCCGGACACCATGGCGCCGGCGGGGCCACCGCTGGTTTCCTCGAGCAACGGGACGGCGGCCATCAGGCATCTCTCCTGGCGGGCACGAAGATGGCCATGACGATACCGAGCTTGCGCCAGACGGTGAAGGACAGCGCGCCGGCCTCGAAGATCATGGCGAAGCTGGTGGCGATCGCCGCGCCCCACAGGCCGAAATGCGGGATCAGCAGCACATTGAGGCCGATGTTGAAGGCCAGCGTCATGGCATAGACGGCGGCGCAGATGTTCTGGTTGCCGCTCATGGTCAAAAGGCTCTCGCAGGGGCCGACCGCGGCCCGCGCCACGACGCCGAACACCAGCAGGAACAGCAGCGGATAGCCGGCGGTGAATTCGGGGCCGAACAGCACCAGCATCGGCTGTCCCAGCGCCAACACCAGGAGCGCCATCACCAGCGAGGGCCAGAACGTCCACGACACCGTCTCGCGGGCGAAGGCGGCAAGCTTTTCCGGCTCGCCATGGGTGAACTGGGCGTAGCGCTGGGCAACGCCGGCCTTGACGGCGAAATAGACGAAATGCACCAGCGCCAGTGTCTTGACGGTGGCGAAATAGACGGCGACGTCATTGGGCTCGAGATAGGCGCCGACCATCAGCACATCGGCGTTGGTGAGCAGGAAGAAGAAGCTCTCGACCAGGAAGATCGGCAGCGAGACGACGAACCACTGCCCAAAATGCACCTTCATCGGCCCGGTCGGGATAATCCGTTCCATGCGTGAGGTGACGCCGATCAGTTGACCGAGCGTGGTGACATAAGTCGCGGCGATCGAGGCGAAGATGGCGGTCCTGGCGTCGGGTGCGTAGCCCAACGCCAGCATCAGCGCCATGAACGCCAGGATCAGCACCGGCCGCACCAGATAGGTCGGCGAGAGCGCAAAAAGCGCCCATGAGTTGGCGCGCGACAGCCCTTGCAGCAAGTCGCCCATCGCGATCATCGGCAGGCAGAAGACGCCGAGGATGAAGGGCACGACATAGTAGTTCTCCAGCCAGGCCGCGCCCAGCCAGACGCCGAGGGCGCCCAGCCCCGCGATGAGCGTTGATGCGATCAGCACGAACAGGCGACTCGCCACGACGATGCCGCGCAATTCGGCCAGCATGCCGCGCTCCCGGTATTCGGGAATGAAGCGGATGACCGAGGTGTGGAAGCCGAGGCAGGCGAGGTTGCCGACGATGACCATCGTCACCCAGACGAGGACGAAGATGCCGTATTCGAACGAACCAATCCAGCGCGCCATCAGCACCTGGCTGACGAAGGCGATGACGGCACTGATGATGCGGATGGAAAAGGCGATGACCGACATGCGCCCGGCCTCGCCGCGCTCGTCGGCGGTGAACAGCACGGCGTCGATCCGGTCAAGCAGCGGCACCATGCGCAGCGCCAAACGCTGCGGCAAAAACCGCTCGGCTGTCGTGGCCGCGGAAAAGCGCACCCCGATCACACTCCGTTTTCCGCCTCTTTTTCTGCATTTCGCTCTATCCGAAACACCTTAAGAAACGGTTGGGTGAGCCGCCGGTGCGCGGCACGCGCATTCGTCATGCCGGTGGCATGACGAAAGGCGAGCGAACGCCGGGGAGTTGCCGAAGGCAACTGGCCCCCCGGCCGGGAGGCGGATGAGCAGCGGGCGAAAAGCCAAGGATTTGGCTTTTCGAGCGACGAACGCCCGGAGCTATAGCGGAGGGCCGGCCGGGGCAAGTGCGCGGGTACGCGTTTTCGTCAAAACCGGTGGCATCACGAAGGGCGAGCGAACGCCGGGAATACGGGGATAAGCCAGTCGCGGGTGGTCGCTTCACGAAACCGGATAAGGCATAGTCTTGGTCAGAATCGAACCCTTGCATCCGTGGACATGGCAAGAAATCAACTCGACCTTTTTGGCACCGAAGAACAGCCTGAGCTTTTCGATGAAGATGCGCCGACCGTCTACTACCATGGCGATCCAGATAGGGTTCGCGCGAGATTGCATAAGCTAATCGCAGAGGCGCGAAGCGCGGAAACGCTGCCTTGGGACCAGGACAGCACCCGACTCTACCACAAGATCGTGCCCCAGATGGTGCTTTGGCTGCCGGAGGAAGAAGCCGCGCAGTTGAAGTTCGAGTTCGAGGCCGAAATGGTGCGGCTGAAGGCGGCGTAGAAACGGACAGGCTGGCACCCCTGGCCAAGGCTCGTTCAGCAAAAAGCGGTGAACCAGCCAGGAAGAAAATGAAAAACCCGCCTCGGCGGCGGGTCGTCGGCGCAAATCAGCACCATACTCGGAACTATAGCATAGTTGCCGTCACAAGGCCACAGGAAATGGAAACGCGGGGCCTCGGCATGTCGCGCATCTGACCATCTCGCCAAGGACGGTCGATCATCATGTCTCGGCGGTGCTGGACAAGCTGGAGCCGTCTCGCGCGGCGAGGCAACGGCTGCCGTGCGAGCGTCAGGGCTGCTGTAACGCCGGTTTTCCTGGTCGGAAAAAATCGCCAGGGCCGGCGCCGCCCCTCATCCGCCCTTCGGGCACCTTCTCCCCGTATAGGGACGGGGAGAAGGAATAAGGTGCGCTACGCGAACGCCCCGTGACAGTGCTTGTATTTCTTGCCGGAGCCGCAGGGGCAGGCTTCGTTGCGGCCGACCTTGCCCCAGCTCGCGGGGTTGTTCGGGTCGCGGTTTTCGGGAGCGACGATGGCGTTGCTCTCCTGGCGGACCAGAAGTGCGGTCTCGCCGCCTTCAAAGTCGTCCTCGCCGGTGGTGCCGTCGATATGGCTGCCGAACATGTCGGGTGCTTCCGGAGGCGGCGCTTCCGCCGCCTGGCGCACCAGTTCGACGCGCATCAGCTGCGCGGTGACGGCCTGGCGCAGATTGCCCAGCATCGCCTGGAACAGCTCGAACGCCTCGCCCTTGTACTCCTGCAGCGGGTCGCGCTGGGCGTAGCCGCGGAAGCCGACGACCGAGCGCAGATGGTCGAGATTGACGATGTGCTCGCGCCACAGATGGTCGAGCGTCTGCAGCACCACCGAACGCTCGACATAGGCCATCACGTCGGGGCCGAAACGCTCGGCGCGCTCCTTGGCGGCAGCGTCGGCGGCCTGGGTGACGCGCTCGCGGATGTCGTCCTCGGCGATGCCTTCTTCCTTGACCCAGTCCTCGATCGGCAAATCGAGGTTGAGGAATTCGGCCACCTCGGCCTTGAGGCCGGCGACGTTCCATTGCTCGGCATAGGCGTTTTCGGGAATGTTCTTGGCGACGATCTCTTCGATGACGCCTTCGCGCATCTCGGCGATGGTCTCGGACAGGCCTTCGCCGTCCATCAGTTCGATGCGCTGCTCAAACACCACCTTGCGCTGGTCGTTCGAGACGTCGTCATATTTCAGCAGGTTCTTGCGGATGTCGAAGTTGCGAGCCTCGACCTTCTTCTGCGCCTTTTCCAGCGCCTTGTTGATCCACGGATGGATGATCGCCTCGTCTTCCTTGAGGCCGAGCTTCTGCAGCATGCCGTCCATGCGCTCGGAACCGAAGATGCGCATCAGATCGTCCTGCAGCGACAGGAAGAATTTCGAGCGGCCGGGGTCGCCCTGGCGGCCGGAGCGGCCTCTGAGCTGGTTGTCGATGCGGCGCGATTCATGGCGCTCGGTGGCCAGAACGTAGAGGCCGCCGGCGGCAAGCGCCTTTTCCTTCAGCCTGGCGATGTCGTCGCGGATTTCCTTTTCCTTGGCCTCGCGCTCCGGACCTTCAGGCATGTCGCCGAGTTCCTCGGCAATGCGCATCTCGGCATTGCCGCCGAGCTGGATGTCGGTGCCGCGGCCGGCCATGTTGGTGGCGATGGTGATGACGCCGGGCTTGCCGGCCTGGGCGACAATGGCCGCCTCGCGCTCGTGGTGGCGGGCGTTCAGCACCTCGAAGTCCTTGAAGCCTTCCTTGCGCAGGCGTTCGGCCAGCTGCTCGGATTTTTCAATCGAGGTGGTGCCGACCAGCGTCGGCTGGCCCTTGGCGCTCGCCTCGCGGATCTCCTTGACGATCGCCTTGTATTTTTCCTCGACGGTCCGATAGACCTCGTCGTCCTCATCCCTGCGGATGACCGGCAAATTGGTCGGGATCTCGGTCACTTCGAGATTGTAGATGTTGCCGAATTCCTCGGCCTCGGTCAGCGCCGTGCCGGTCATGCCGGCAAGCTTCTTATAGAGGCGGAAATAGTTCTGGAAGGTGACGGAGGCCAGCGTCTGGTTCTCCGGCTGGATCGCCACGTGCTCCTTGGCCTCAAGCGCCTGGTGCAGGCCTTCCGAATAGCGGCGGCCTGGCATCATGCGGCCCGTGAACTCGTCGATGATGACGATCTCGCCGTTGCGCACGATGTAGTCCTTGTCCCTCTGGAACAGCCGGTGCGCCTTCAGCGCATTGTTGACGTGGTGGACGATGGCGACGTTCTCGACGTCGTAGAGCGATTCGCCCTTCAACAGGCCGGCCGCGCGCAGCAGGTTCTCCAGCTTCTCGGTGCCGTCCTCGGTGAAGATCGAGGTTTTCTGCTTCTCGTCGATCTCGTAGTCGTCCGGGCCAAGCCTGAGCATGTAGGCGTCGATGGTGTTGTACATCTCCGAACGGTCCTCAAGCGGGCCGGAAATGATCAGCGGCGTGCGTGCCTCGTCGACCAGGATCGAATCGACCTCGTCGACGATCGCGTAGCTGTGCCCGCGCTGCACCATCTGGGCGCGCTCGTACTTCATGTTGTCGCGCAGATAGTCGAAGCCGAGCTCGTTGTTGGTGGCGTAGGTGACGTCGGCGGCGTAGGCGACGCGGCGCTCTTCGTCGGAGAGGCCATGGACGATGACGCCGACCGTCAGGCCGAGGAATTTATAGACGCGGCCCATCCATTCGGAGTCGCGGGTGGCGAGATAGTCGTTGACGGTGACGACGTGGACGCCTTTGCCGGCCAGCGCATTGAGATAGACCGGCAGCGTCGCGACCAGGGTCTTGCCCTCGCCGGTGCGCATCTCGGCGATGCCGCCATTGTGAAGCACCATGCCGCCGATCAGCTGCACGTCGAACGGGCGCATGCCGAGCACGCGGCGTGCCGCTTCGCGCACCGTAGCGAAGGCCGGTATTAAAAGATCATCGAGCGAAGCGCCGTTAGCGATGTCCTGGCGGAATTTTTCCGTGCGGCCCCTGAGGTCGGCATCGGAGAGCGCCCGCATCTCGTTTTCCATGGCGCTGATCGCCTCGACGCGCGGCCGGGTCGCCTTGACGCGGCGATCGTTGGAGGAGCCGAAAACCTTACGGGCGAGACCGCCGAGACTGACCATCCAATGGCCCTTTCGATAGCATTCTTAATCGTTGCGACGGGTGCCGGCCGGCCCCATCAATTCCGCGTGAAACGCGGACAAACGCAAAAAGCGCCCGGAAAACGGTTCTGGACGCAAAGTCGTTGGACAGATAAGAGGGGGCTCAACTGATGTCAACGCCGCGCTCGTCCTGCGGACCGCGCCAAATTCCGCCACAATCTGGCTGATCTGCAAGCCATTTTGCTCAAGCAACCCCATCGGCAATCCCCATCGGAGTTAACTTAATGTCCCTATCGTTCCGCCGTGCGTCGCTCGCCAGCCTTGGCCTGGCTTTCGGCCTGTCGGCTCTGTCGCTGCCGCCCCTGATGGCGCAGGAAGCCGCCCCCGTCCAGCCGGCAGCGCCGGCCCCGGCGGCTGCGCCGGTCGACCCCAACGCGGTGGTCGCTACCGTCAACGGCCAGCCGCTGACCGAGGCAGACCTTGGGCTTGCCGAAGGCGAGCTGTCGCAGCAGTTTGCGCAGCTTCCGCCCGAACAGCGCCGTGCGGCGGCCCTTTCGGCAGCCATAGAGATCCGCATCATGGCCGCCCAGGCGGTCACCACCGGCCTCGACAAGGATCCCGATTTCCAGCGCCGCATGGCGTTCCTGCAGCAGCGCGCCCTGCATGGCGAAATGGTCGAGAAGGGCGTCGTCGACAAGGTCACGGAGGCCGAGGTGCGCGCCCGCTACGACCAGGAAATCGCCAACACGTCGCCGGTCAATGAGGTGCACGCCCGTCACATCCTCGTGAAGACGAAGGAAGAGGCCGTGGCGATCATCAAGCAGCTCGATGGCGGCGCCGACTTCCAGAAGCTCGCCAACGAGCACACCAGCGATCCGAGCGGCAAGTCCAATGGCGGCGATCTCGGCTGGTTCGGACCTGGCCAGATGGTGCCGGAATTCGACAAGGCGGCATTCGCGCTCGAAGTCGGCAAATACACCAAGGAGCCGGTGCAGTCGCAGTTCGGCTGGCACGTCATCAAGCTCGAGGACAAGCGCACCAAGCAGCCGCCGGCCTTCGAAGAGGTCAAGGACCAGGCCAAGCAGGCCGTCATCCGCGACAAGTACTTTGCGCTGGTCAAGTCGCTGCGCGGCGCCGCCAAGGTCGAGATTCCCGACGCGAACCTGAAGAAGGCGGTCGACACGATGGAAAGCGCCAAGTAAGGCCGACAGAACTTCAAAAGGGGCGCGGCAACCCGGTTGCCGCGCCCTTTTTTCAATCGGCCGGCTCGGCCGCGATTTTAGAGCGGTTCATCGTTTCAAGGAAACGCAGAACCGCTCTATCTTTTTGTTTTGACGCAATTCCGGACGGAAAACCGTTTCACACCTTTCCTGGAATTGCGCTAACGGGCGCCCGCTATGCCTTGCGTCAAATAACGGACCGCCTTGCGTATCGTCGCTTCGTCTTCGTCGAGCCGGTTGGTCAGCAGATGCTTCCAGGCATAGGAGGCCACCAGGTCGGCGACCAGCGCCGGATCGATATCGGCTGCAACCTCGCCCCTTGCCTTCGCGCGCTCGATGATCTGGCCGGTGTGGGCTGGGCGCCCACCGGCATACTCGGCAAGGGCCACGGCTGCGGCTTCATCCGACTGCGCCTCGGCGACCAACGATCTGAATACGTTGCCTGACGACGTCTCGCGCCAGTGCCGGAACAGGTTGTTCAGGAAGCCGACGAGGTCCTCCTCGAGATTGCCGGTATCGGGAACGGTAACGCGCTTGCCGCGCTGGTAGACCTCGAGCAGCAAGGCGGCCTTGCTCGGCCACCAGCGGTAGATCGTCGGCTTTCCGGCCCGCGCCCGCCGCGCCACCGCCTCGATCGAGAAGCCGGAATAGCCGGCCTCCGTCAGCACCGCCTCGGCGGCATCGAGAATGGCATCGGCGCTGTCGGGATTGCGCCTGGCGCCAATCGATCTGCGCCCCGGATGCGCTTGCTCACTCATCTGCTTTTCCTTGCCGGCAATTTTCGCAGGGATCATACAAGGCCCGCGGCGAAACGAAACGGGCCGTTTCTCGACTGGACAAGGGATAACGCGACGGCCCCCCGCGGGACCGCAGAAGTCGCGGACGCCTATTCATGGCTTCCGAGGTTTCCGAATCGATGCGCTATTGGCCGTCGCGCATGACAAGCCCGAGCGTAACGCGCGCCTTGCCGGGTCAGGCGCGGTGCCGATTTGTCCTTCGGCACGTAGGTCCGCGTGGCTCGCAACAGCGGCGAAAACGCCCTTGCGCCGGCGCGTCGTATCGGGCAAACCGGCCTTCCCTTTGCGATTTTCCCGCCCGAGGCCCGCATGTCCGCAACGATTTCGCCGCTCGCGCCGAAGAAGTATCCCAAAATGCCCGCGATCGAGGGCGTGCGCATCGCCACCGCCGAGGCCGGGATAAAGTACAAGAACCGCACCGACCTGCTGGCCATGGTCTTCGACGCCGGCACCGCGGTCGCCGGCGTGTTCACCAAGTCGAAATGCCCGTCGGCGCCGGTCGATTTCTGCCGGCAGAACCTTGGCGCCGGCAAGGCGCGCGTGCTGGTCGTCAACTCCGGCAATGCCAATGCCTTCACCGGCCAGAAGGGCCGCGCTTCCACGGCTCTGACCGGCGAGGCGGCGGCCAAGGCCGCCGGGTGCACGCCAGGCGAAGTGTTCCTGGCCTCCACCGGCGTCATCGGCGAGCCGCTCGACACCAACAAATTCAGTCACCTGCTCGCTGGACTGGTCAAGGACGGCAAGCCGGACCTGTGGACCGAGGCGGCCAAGGCGATCATGACCACGGATACCTATCCGAAAGTGGCGACGGCGACGATCAAGCTCGGCGAAGCCGATGTCACCATCAACGGCATTTCCAAGGGCGCCGGCATGATCGCGCCCGACATGGCGACGATGCTCTCCTTCATCGCCACCGACGCGCCGATCGCGGCGCCCGTGTTGCAGGATCTGTTGTCGCGCGGCACGGCCAAGACCTTCAACGCGGTCACCGTCGACAGCGACACCTCGACCAGCGACACGCTGCTCTTCTTCGCCACAGGTGCTGCCGCCAGGCGCGGCGCGCCCGCGATCAGCGATCCCAAGGATGCCCGCCTCGGCGCTTTCCGCCGTGCGCTTGGCAAGGTGCTGAAGTCGCTGGCGCTGCAGGTGGTGCGCGACGGCGAAGGCGCCCGCAAGCAGGTCGAGGTTACCGTTACCGGCGCCAAATCGGCGCGCTCGGCCAAGCGCATCGCACTGTCGATCGCCAATTCGCCGCTGGTCAAGACGGCAGTTGCCGGTGAGGACGCCAATTGGGGCCGTGTCGTCATGGCCGTCGGCAAGGCCGGCGAGCCGGCCGACCGCGACCTTCTGTCGATCTGGTTCGGCGACAACAGGCTGGCGCATGAAGGCGAACGCGATCCGGCCTATTCTGAGGAGGCGACGTCGGCCTACATGAAGCGCGACGACATCCGCATCCGTGCCGATATCGGCATCGGCCGGGGCAAGGCGACGGTGTGGACCTGCGATCTCACCAAGGAATACGTCGCCATCAATGGCGACTATCGGAGCTGACGGCCTTGGTTTCCAGACATCCGGCAGGCGTGCTCGCCATCGTGCGTCGCTACGAGGCGGCCGGGTTTCGCGCCTGGCCGGCGGCGGCCGTCCACTATGACGGCACCTGGGTGGTGCGGCTGACGGCCGGCCATCCGGCCAAGCGGCTGAACTCGGTCAATCCACTTGACCCCGGCGATATCCAGCACATCGCCGATCGCATCGGCCGCGCCAGCCGGCGTTTCGACGCCTATGGCAGGCCGCTGACCTTCCGCATATCGCCGCTGTCGGGTCCGGACCTGTCCAAGCACCTCGACAGCGAAGGCTGGAGCAGTTTCGACGAATCGCTGGTGATGCGCCTGCCGCTGGCGGACGCGCAACTCGCACCCGCCATGGATCAGATCCCGTTGAAGGACATCAGCCGCTTCATCGGCGCATCGCTCAAGGTGAGCGGTTCGGACGTGTCGCTGCGGCCCGGCCTGTCGGAGATCATCGGCGCCATCCAGCCCGAGGCCGGTCTGTTCGCGCTCGAAGAGGGAAACGAGCCGCTGGCGACGCTGATCTGCGTCCATGACGGCGATCTCGCCGGTCTGTTCGAGGTCGCCACGGACAAGGCGGCGCGCAACAAGGGCCACGGCCGCAACCTTATCCTGTCGGCGTTGAAATGGGCGCGGCTGCGCGGCGCGCGGGAGGCCTGGCTGCAGGTCGAGGCCGGCAATGCGCCGGCGCTGGCGCTCTACCGTTCGCTGGGCTTCGAGGAAGTCTACCGCTATCACTATCGCCGGCCGGCCGGCGCATGAACGACGTCAAACCAGCTGGCAGGCGTCTGCTTCTCGTCGCGGCCTGCGCCCTGGTCGATACCGACGGGCGCGTGCTTCTGGCGCAGCGCCCCGAAGGCAAGCAACTTGCCGGCCTGTGGGAATTCCCCGGCGGCAAGGTCGAACCCGGCGAGACGCCGGAGGAGTGCCTGATCCGCGAACTGCATGAAGAGATCGGCATCGAGACCGAGATCCCGTGCCTGGCGCCGCTCACCTTCGCCAGCCATTCCTATGATGATTTTCACCTCTTGATGCCGCTGTTCATCTGCCGCCGCTTTCGCGGTATCGCGCAGCCGAAGGAGGGCCAGACGCTGAAATGGGTGCGGCCGCGCCAGATGCGCGACTATCCAATGCCGCCCGCCGATGCGCCGCTGATCCAGTTCCTCATCGACCTGTTGTGATCGCCATCGTTTTAGTCAGCGTTAATAGAAGATTTATCCCGGTGTGAAAAATTGAGGCAGGGCCGGACTTCGGCCAACATGCTTGGGAGCGACAGCATGAGCCTCGAGAAAGACTGGGACTCGATCCGGCCCGACCGCGGCTTCCGCGCCGCCGATGCCGGCATGGGCATATTGCGCATCACGCTCTTGTTCGGCTCGGCCGCGGTGGCGCTGGCCCTGATCGCGACACCGTTTCTCGACAGCCGGTCGCAATCGGCCCGGGACAGTTTCGGCGGCCTCGACGCAATGAGCACGGGCTCGATCGGCCATCGCGACACCTATACGCTGCGCCGCAGCGTGCTGCAGCCAATGCCGAGTTCAGTCTGCATCATCCGCAACGACGGCACGCGCAGCGGCGACTGCTGACTTGGTTAATGCTTTCCACGGAACCGGCCTGTTTCACCGCCTGTTAAGCCTTTGCCGTTAACCTTTCTTAACGGGTCGGCGCTAAGGTCCTGGCAAGAGGGATCGATGACCATGACAACGCTGCTGCAACGCTTTTTGAAAGATGAGACAGGCGCCACGGCCATCGAGTATGGCCTGATCGTCGCCGTGCTGTCGCTCGCCATCGTCGGCGGCGTCGGCCAGGCAGCCAATGCAATCAAGTGGCTTTTCAGCGACACCAACAGCCAGCTTACGAACGCCTTCGCCCAGCACTGATTGCGTCGCCGGGTTTTTGCAAAAAAGCCGATTAACGCCGGTCGGGATTTTCCAGGATCGTCTTCAGCGAGACCTTGGCCGAGCCTGGCTTCAACGGCTTCTGTTGCGAGGCATCGGGCGCCCAGCCGGACATCCAGACAATCGAAAAACTCGCCCTGACGCGGCCATCGGCGTCCGAGAACCGTTCCGCGTAGATTTCGGCGGCACGGGCAAAGAGCTTTCGCGTGCCGGGCCGCCTGCTGCGATCGACGAGCGCGCTGGTCTCGCCCATGGCCCTGAGATCGGCGACGAGGTCGAACAGGGTGTCGTAGCGGACCGTCACCGTCTCGACATCGGCGACCGGCAGTGCCAGGCCGGCGCGTTGCAGAAGCGCGCCGGCATCGCGGACGTCAGTGAAGGGAATGACGCGGGGGCTGGCGCCGCCGTAGAGCTCGGTCTCGGCGGCAAGCAGGCTTTCGCGCAATTCGGAGAGCGTGCCGGCGCCGGCAAGGGCGCCGAGAAAGAGGCCGTCGGGCCGGAGCGAACGGCGGATCTGCACCAGCATGCCGGGGATGTCGTTCATCGCCTGCAGCGACAGGAGAGACACGACGAGGTCGAGGCTCTCCGGTTCGAACGGCACGGCTTCCAACGGCGCCACCAATCCCTGCCGGCCTGCCAGGAAGGCCGGGTCGGCTTCTACCCGCACGATTTCCGTCACCTTGCCGCTTTCGGCGAGCACGTCCGCTGCCGCCGGCGTCTGGCAAAACAGCGTCGCCGCCCTGGCGAATTTGCGCTCGACTGCGCCGAGCCGGTCGGCAAGGTCCTCAGCCGCGCGCCGCATCAGGAAATCGGCGCCGCCGACGGGGCGGGCCAAGGCGCGACGCTTGTGCGCCAGCCACAAAGGCGTATCGATCAGGGGCTGCAACGGACGGGTTCCTGTTTTCCGCACTCCGAAAGAGTGGTTCTATGGTGGCGGAGAACCAACCACGTGGCCGATCCGATGCCGAAGATCAAGAGCGCTGCGCTAAAGGCCCTGGCCTTGCCGGCGCGCATCCTGTTTCCGCCGGTCTGCGCCGGCTGCCGCCGCCATGTCTCGCAGCCCGGCGTGCTGTGCGGCGCCTGCTGGCCCAAGCTCAGGCTGCTGGAACGACCGTGGTGCGCCGTCATGGGCACGCCGTTCACCCATGACATGGGCGAAGGGTTCCTTTCCGCCGAGGCGATCGCCGATCCCGCCTTTCGAGCGTGCTCGGGCGGCGGTCGTCTATTCGGGTGTCGCCCGCCAGATGGTGCAGGGGTTGAAATACCAGGACCGCACCGACCTGGCGCCGTGGATGGCGCGCTGGATGCTGCGCGCCGGCGCCGAACTCATCGCCGAGGCCGACGTGGTGGTGCCGGTGCCGTTGCACTGGCGGCGCTTCTTCCGGCGGCAATTCAACCCGTCGGCGGAGCTGGCAAGGGCCGTCGCGCATCTCAGCGGCCTGCCGTTCTCACCCTCCGCGATTCGGCGCGTGAAGCTCACCCGTCAGCAGGTCGGGCTGGAACGGCAGGAGCGCGAGGAGAATGTGCGTGCGGCCTTCCGCGTGCCCACCGAGGCGCAAATCGAGATCGCCGGTCGCCGGGTGCTGCTGATCGACGATGTCTACACCACCGGCGCCACGGTTCGCGCGGTAGCCAAAGCTCTGAAGCGGGGCGGCGCCGGAGCGGTCGACGTGCTGACCTTTGCGCGTGTGCTGCCGGGGGACTTTCGGGCCGACGAGTCCGCGACTATATAGATTGGAATTGTTGTTTTTGTGCATGCCGTTGTCCCAGAAGCGCTGCGCGCTTCCGGCTGACATGCATAGGCAGGATTTCTGACCGATGGTCGATGTGACGATCTATACGCGCATGATGTGCGGCTATTGCACGGCGGCCAAGCGGCTGCTCGAGCGCAAGGGCGTCGCCTACAAGGAGCACGACGCCTCCTTCTCGCCGGAACTGCGCCAGGAAATGATTTCCCGGGCGCGTGGCCGATCGACCTTTCCGCAGATTTTCATCGGCGATACGCATGTCGGCGGGTCCGACGACCTCCACGAGTTGGAGGCCGAGGGCCGGCTGGACAGGCTGCTTGCCAACGGCTCGACCACATAAGGACATGACCATGGGTGCTTTCAAGGCAGCGGCGATCCAGATGCGTTCAGGCGAGAGCCCGGAGCGCAACGCGGTCGATCTGGAGCGGCTGGTGCGCGAAGCCGCCAGCCAGGGCGCGACCTATATCCAGACCCCGGAAATGACCGGTGCGCTGATCAGTGACAAGGACGCACGCGCTGCGTCCTTCACCTCCGAGGACAAGGACGTCGTCGTCTCGACCGCGCGCAGGCTGGCGAGCGAACTCGGCATCTTCTTTCATATCGGCTCAACCGCCATCCTGCGCGCCGACGGCAAGCTTGCCAACCGCGCGTTGCTGTTTTCGCCGGATGGCGCCACGCTTGCCACCTACGACAAGATCCACATGTTCGACGTCGATCTCGACAATGGCGAGAGCTGGCGCGAATCCGCCGCCTACGAGCCGGGCACCGAGGCCGTCGTCACCGACATCGACGGCGCGAAGCTTGGCTTTGCCGTCTGCTATGATTTGCGCTTTCCGCAGCTTTTCCGTGCCGAGGCGCTGGCCGGCGCCGACCTGTTGAGCGTTCCCGCCGCCTTCACCCGCCAGACCGGCGAGGCGCACTGGCATGTGCTGCTCAGGGCTCGCGCCATCGAGAACGGCGCCTATGTCGTCGCCGCGGCGCAAGGCGGATTGCACGAGGACGGCCGCGAAACCTATGGCCATTCGCTGATCGTCAATCCGTGGGGCCGCATCATCGCCGAAGCCGCGCATGACGAGCCGGCTGTGATCGTCGCCGAGATCGATCCGGCGCAGTCGCTTGCGGCGCGCAGGAAGATCCCCAATCTCAAGAACGCGCGGGATTTTGCCGTCAATGCCGGCTCGGGCGAGGCGCCGCGTCTCAGAGGTGCAGCCTCTTGATCCGATTCTCCCTGATCTGCGAGCACGAACACGAATTCGAGGCGTGGTTCCGCAGCAACGACGATTTCGACCGCCAAAAGAAGCGCGGTTTCGTCGATTGCCCGAGCTGCGGCACACACAAGGTCGAGAAGGCGCTGATGGCGCCGGCGGTCTCGACAGGGCGCAAGCAGGAAAAGATCGCGCTGGCCATGGGCGAGGCGCAGAAGCAGGCGCTGGCGCAGCTGAAGGCGATGGCCGAGAAAGTGCGCGAGAATGCCGACTATGTCGGCGACAAGTTCGCCGAGGAAGCGCGCAAGATCCATTTCGGCGAAACCGATGCGCGCGGCATCTATGGCGAGGCGACGGTTGACGAAGCCAGGAGCCTGGCCGAGGACGGCGTTGAGTTCATGCCGATTCCGAGCTTTCCGGAGGATCGCAACTGAGCGTCTAGCTCAAGCTGCCGATCAATTTGCCGAGCAGGTGGGCGAGCGTCTCCCGCTCCGGGCCAGACAGGCCGGCGAGGATTTCGTGCTCGTTGGCGACATGGGCGGCGACCGCTTCGTCGATCAAGGCGAGCCCCTTTCCGGTCAGTTGCACCACGATCCCGCGCCGGTCGCTGGGGTGCGGGCCGCGCAGGATCAATCCGGCCTTTTCCAGCCGATCGAGCCGGTTGGTCATCGCACCTGACGTGACCATCGTCGCCTCATAGAGTTCGGTCGGCGTCAGCGCGTAAGGCTGGCCGGAACGACGCAACGTCGCCAGCACGTCGAATTCCCCCGACTGCAGTCCGAAGCGGGCAAACAGCGGCGCCAGGCGCTCGCGCGCGATCAGCGAGGAGGCTTCGTTCAAACGTCCGAGCACGGCCATCGGCGAGACGTCAAGATCCGGCCGCTCCCGCTTCCATTGTTCGATCGCCCTTGCGGCGCGGTCCATCTATCTCACCATTAAATATCTTGACGTTAAGAATCTTTGTATTATCTTATCTCAAGATATAATGCGAGCCAAGCGCCGCGAACGGAATGACGGGATCATCCGATGAAATTTCTCTGGGATTCGGCACTCGGCCTGCTGGTCGTCACCGGCGGCCTGCTCGGCCTGACGCTGCCGTTCGGCAAGCTCGCCACGGTGGCCGGCGTGCCGGCCATGGTCTGGGCCTTCGTCATTTCGCTCGGCGCCGGCGGCGTGCTCCTCCTAGCCTTGCTGCTGCGCGGGCAGGGGGTGACGTTGACGGCGCATAGGCTGCGCTATTTCTTCATCACTGCGGCGGTGTCCTATGCCTTCCCCAATCTGTTGATGTTTTCGGCCATTCCGCATCTCGGCAGCGGCTACACCGGCATCATGTTCACGCTGTCGCCTGTTATCACGCTGGTGTTTTCGATCTTGCTCGGTGTCAGGCGACCCAACATGCTTGGCGTCGCCGGCATTGCCGTCGGCTTCGTCGGCGCGGTGATGGTCGCCGTGACGCGCGGCGAGGCTGGCCAGCCGGCCGAATTGTTCTGGGTGGCGGTCGGGCTGCTCATCCCGGTCAGCCTTGCCGCCGGCAACATCTACCGCACCGTCGACTGGCCCGAAGGCACCGGCCCGATCGAGCTCGCCGTCGGCAGTCACCTAGCGTCGGCCACGCTGCTGCTTGCCGGGATTCTCGCCCTGTTCGGCGTCAAGGCCTTCGCCCCGCTTGGCGGCGTGCCGCTGGTGGCCGCCGGCCAAATGGCGTCGGCCTCGGCGATGTTTGTCTTCTTCTTCCGACTGCAGGCGGTCGGCGGCCCGGTCTATCTCAGCCAGATCGGCTATGTGGCGGCGGCGGTCGGCCTGTTTGCCGGAACGATCTTCCTCGGCGAACACTACCAACTGCTGACCTGGGCCGGTGCGGTCATCATCACCGCCGGCGTCTTCATCACCACCAAGGCGCAGAACCAGACCAGCCCGAAGGCGCAGAGTCAGGCGGCGTGAGCCGGTTCAGACCGAGCCCTTTTCCGCCAGCACCATGTAGTTGACGTCCATGTCCTTCGATCGCTGCCAGCGATCGGCGAGTGGATGGTAAACGACGCCGGTGCGGTCGATGACGTTCATGCCGGCGGCACCAAGTGCCTTTTCCAGCTCTTCCGGGCGAACCAGCTTGCCGAACTGGTGGGTGCCGCGCGGCAGCCAGCGCAGCACATATTCGGCGCCGATGATGGCAAGGCCGAGCGCCTTCAGCGTTCGGTTGATGGTGGCCACGAACATGATGCCGCCCGGCTTGACCATCTGGCCGCATTTGGCCACGAACAGGTCGATGTCGGCGACATGCTCCACCACTTCCATGTTGAGGATGACGTCGAATGTCTCGCCGGCGTCGGCCAGGTCCTCGGCGGTCGTGGCACGGTAGTCGACGCTGACGCCGACCTCGGCCGCATGCAGTTTGGCGACTTCGATGTTGGTGGCGGAAGCATCGGCGCCGACCACTTCGGCGCCGAGCCGCGCCATCGGCTCGCACAGAAGTCCGCCGCCGCAGCCTATGTCGAGGAAGCGCAGGCCTTCGAAGGGCCTCGCCGCATGCGGGTCGCGGCCGAAGCGCGCCGCCACCTGGTCGCGGATGTAGGAAAGCCGCACCGGGTTGAATTTGTGCAGCGGACGGAACTTGCCGTTCGGGTTCCACCATTCGGCGGCAAGTGCAGAGAAGCGTTCCACTTCTCCGGCATCGATCGTCGATCGTTGGGGCTCTGGCATAGGGCGGGTCTCCTCGGACGCTAGGAAGTCGGGTGCCGGGCAGAGAAAGTCAAGCCGACATTTTTCGCCTGTTGCCAACATGACCTCACGAGGTCGAGAGCACGACCGCCGCATGGCCCATGTCGACGCTCGCGGGGTCGATCGCTTGCATGGCTTCGCAATCGCCGATCTCAGCCATGATCCGTTGGGCTGCCGCATGAGCCTGTGCCAGGTTCTGCCAGCGCACGACATCGACCCAGCTCTGATCCTCGCGCTCGGCCAGGTGGCGGCTGAGAAAGCCCGGCTGTTGCGCAAGCCAATCCGTGACCGCGCCGTTGCCGGCGACAAAGCCGGCCCTGGTCCCTGGCTTGAGGCGGAAGTTGACGATTTCCAGGGTCTCGGTCATCAAATTCTCCACGGCTCGAGGTTCCTGTTTGTCTTATCGCATGGCAGGCCGATGAAAAGCTGTCAGGAGGACTGCTATTGCGGCCAAGCCGTTCTTTTCCCCGTCGCTTGCGAAGCTTTGCTGTTTTGGCTAAGGAGGCCGCGCATTCAGCGGCCGGCATAAGCCGGGCGCTTCTTTCCGCATTCGGCTACAGGCCGGCTTCAGTCAAAGGCATTTCGCTTCCATGGCGCGCATCGTGATGAAATTCGGCGGAACCTCCGTCGCCGACATCGCCCGCATCCGCAATGTGGCGCGTCACGTCAAACGCGAGGTCGACGCCGGCCATGAGGTCGCGGTCGTGGTTTCGGCGATGGCCGGCAAGACCAATGAACTTGTCGGCTGGACGCGCGAAGCCTCGCCGATGCATGACGCGCGCGAATATGACGCTGTCGTCGCTTCCGGCGAACAGGTGACCGCCGGCCTGTTGGCGATCACGCTGCAGAACATGGGCGTGCATGCCCGCTCCTGGCAGGGCTGGCAGATCCCGATCAAGACCGACAATGCGCATGGCGCGGCGCGTATTTTGGACATCGACGGCGCGTTCCTGGTCAAGCGCTTCGGCGAGGGCCAGGTGGCGGTGGTCGCCGGTTTCCAGGGCATCGGGCCCGACAACCGCATCGCCACGCTCGGCCGTGGCGGCTCCGACACAAGCGCCGTCGCCATTGCGGCGGCGGTGAAGGCCGACCGCTGCGACATCTACACCGATGTCGACGGCGTCTACACCACCGATCCGCGCATCGAGCCGAAGGCGCGCCGGCTGGCCAAGATTTCCTTTGAGGAAATGCTCGAAATGGCCTCGCTCGGCGCCAAGGTGCTGCAGGTGCGCTCGGTCGAGCTTGCCATGGTGCACAGGGTGCGTACCTTCGTGCGGTCGTCCTTCGACGATCCCGACGCGCCCGGAATGGGGGATTTGCTCAATCCGCCCGGAACGCTTATTTGCGACGAGGAAGAGATCGTGGAACAGCAGGTCGTCACCGGAATTGCCTACGCCAAGGACGAGGCGCAGATTTCGCTGCGCCGCGTCGGCGACCGCCCCGGCGTTGCCGCCGGTATTTTCGGGCCGCTGGCCGAGGCCAACATCAATGTCGACATGATCGTCCAGAACATTTCCGAGGACGGCAAGTTCACCGATATGACCTTCACCGTGCCGTCCGGCGACGTCGACAAGGCGCTTGCCGTGCTGGAGCGCCTAAAGGCGACGATCGGCTACGACGTCGTGCAGTCGGAAGCCGGCATGTCGAAGGTCTCGGTCATCGGCATCGGCATGCGCAGCCATGCCGGCGTCGCCGCCACCGCCTTCAAGGCGCTGGCCGACAAGGCGATCAATATTCGGGCCATCACCACCTCTGAGATCAAGATTTCGATACTGATCGACGGTCCGTATACCGAACTTGCGGTTCGCACTTTGCATTCCGTCTACGGTCTGGATAAGCAATAGCAAGACTGAATCAGTTGTTGCGTGAGTGCCGGGCACAGCTGAAACTGCGCCGGCAAGGACTCTATTGGAGAAGAAGCCGCGATGCGTGATACGGCCAGTGGCCCGCGCGTTCTGCTGAAACGGCTCCGCGAGCTCATGCAAGAGCCGCTGGAGCCGCAGGAGCGGCTCGACCGGATCGTACGCGACATCGCCTCCAACATGGTCGCCGAAGTCTGCTCGCTCTATGTGCTGCGCGCCGATTCGGTGCTCGAGCTCTACGCCACCGAGGGTCTGAACCCGAACGCCGTCCATTTGGCGCAGCTGAGGCTCGGGCAAGGCCTGGTCGGCACCATCGCGGCCAGCGCGCGGCCGCTCAACCTTTCGAACGCGCAGGAACATCCGGCCTTCGCCTACCTGCCGGAGACCGGGGAGGAGATCTACAATTCCTTCCTCGGCGTGCCGGTGCTGCGGGCCGGGCGCACGCTCGGCGTTCTCGTGGTACAGAACAAGACCATGCGCCACTACCGCGACGACGAGGTCGAGGCGCTGGAAACCACGGCGATGGTGATCGCCGAGATGATCGCCACGGGCGACCTCGCCCGACTCACCCGGCCGGGACTCGAACTCGACCTGCGCCGCCCGGTCAGCTTCACCGGCCTGTCCTTCAACGAAGGCGTCGGGCTCGGCCACGTCGTGCTGCACGAGCCGCGCATCGTCGTCACCAATCTGTTCAACGAGGATAGCGAGGAGGAAGTGCGCCGGCTGCAGGCCTCGCTCGGCTCGCTCAGGCTCTCCATCGACGACATGCTGGAGCGCCGTGAGGTCGCCTTCGAGGGCGAGCATCGCGAGGTGCTCGAAGCCTATCGCATGTTCGCCAACGACAGCGGCTGGGTGCGCCGACTGGAAGAGGCGATCCGCAATGGCCTGACGGCGGAAGCGGCTGTCGAAAAGGTGCAGAGCGACATGCGCGCCCGCATGCTGCACATGACCGACCCTTATCTGCGCGAGCGGATGAGCGATTTCGACGACCTCGCCAACCGGCTGCTGCGACAGCTGATGGGGCGCGGACCGGAGGATGTCGCGGCTTCGCTGCCGAAGGACGCCATCATCGTCGCCCGCTCGATGGGGGCTGCCGAACTGCTCGATTATCCCCGCGACAAGCTGCGCGGCGTGGTGCTGGAAGATGGTGCCGCGACCAGCCATGTCGTCATCGTGGCGCGCGCCATGGGCATCCCGGTCGCCGGCCAGATGAAGGGCGCCGTTTCCATGGCGGAAAACGGCGACGCCATCATCGTCGACGGCGAGGAAGGCATTATCCACCTGCGGCCACAGCCAGACCTCGAAGCCGCCTATGCCGAGAAGGTCCGCTTCCGGGCGCGCCGGCAGGAAGTCTACCGGGAACTGCGCAAGAAGCCGTCGATGACCAAGGACGGCGTCCAGGTTGATTTGCTGATGAATGCCGGCTTGGCGGTCGACTTGCCGCAGCTCGCCGAGGCGGGTGCGGCCGGCATTGGGCTGTTCCGCACCGAACTGCAGTTCATGGTCGCCTCGACCTTCCCGCGCGCCGAGGCGCAGGAGCGGCTCTATCGCGACGTGCTCGACGCGGCGCGCGGCAAGCCGGTGACCTTCCGCACCATCGATATCGGCGGTGACAAGGTTTTGCCCTACTTCAAGGGCGCGATCCAGGAAGAGAACCCGGCGCTCGGCTGGCGGGCGATCCGGCTGACGCTCGACCGTCCCGGCCTGCTCAGGACGCAGATCCGCGCCCTGCTGAAGGCGTCCGGCGGACGCGAACTGAAGCTGATGCTGCCGATGGTGACGGAACTCGGCGAGATCGCGCAGGCGCGCGAGATCATCGACCGCGAGGTGCGGCATCTGTCACGCTTCGCCCATCATCTGCCGACCAGCCTCAAGCTCGGCGCCATGCTGGAAGTGCCGTCGCTGCTGTTCCAGCTCGACGAGCTGATGAAGGCGGTCGACTTCGTCTCGGTCGGCTCCAACGATCTGTTCCAGTTCGTCATGGCGGTCGACCGCGGCAACACGCAATTGTCCGACCGGTTCGACACGCTGTCGACGCCGTTCCTGCGGGTGCTGAAGCAGATCGCCGACGCCGGTGCGCGCAACCACACGCCGGTGACGCTCTGCGGCGAACTGGCCGGCAAACCCATATCCGCGATGGCGCTGATCGGCCTCGGCTACCGATCGATCTCGATGTCACCGGCCTCGATCGGTCCGGTCAAGGCGATGCTGACGGAACTGCCGCTGGACGAGCTGCAGGCCTTCTTCGACGACAACCTCATGGCGCCCGCTCACGGCCTGCCGATGCGGGCGCTGCTGCAGGCCTTTGCCGACGACCGCTCTATCCCGCTATAGCATCCGCCATGATCAACCTGCCCCGCGACCGTATGGATCAAGTCGTCAAGCGTTTCGACATGCTCGAAGCGCAGATGTCGGCCGGGCCGGCGGCGGATGCCTATGTCCGCATGGCGTCCGAATATGCCGACATCCAGGAGATGGTGGCCAGGATCAGGGCGCTGCGCGCGGCCGAGCACGAACAGGCCGACCTGGAGGCGATGCTCGCCGACAAGGGCACCGACGCCGAGATGCGGGCATTGGCAGAGGCCGACCTGCCCGAGGTCAAGGAGCGCATCGAGGCGCTGCAGAAGGACATCCAGATCCTGCTTTTGCCCAAGGACGCCGCCGACGAGAAGAACGCCATCCTCGAAATCCGCGCCGGCACCGGCGGCGACGAGGCAGCGCTGTTCGCCGGCGACCTGTTTCGCATGTACGAGCGCTACGCGGCATCGCGCGGCTGGCGTTTCGAAGTGGCCTCGGCCAGCGACGGCGAGGTCGGCGGCTACAAGGAAATCATCGCCACCGTGTCGGGCAAGGGCGTGTTCGCGCATCTGAAATTCGAGTCCGGCGTGCACCGCGTGCAGCGCGTGCCGGCGACCGAGGCCGGCGGGCGCATCCACACTTCGGCGGCAACCGTTGCCGTGCTGCCGGAAGCCGAAGAGGTCGATATCGAGATCCGCGCCGAAGACATCCGCATCGACACGATGCGCGCCTCGGGCTCCGGCGGCCAGCACGTCAACACCACCGATTCGGCAGTGCGCATCACCCATCTGCCGACCGGCATCATGGTGGTGCAGGCGGAAAAGTCGCAGCACCAAAACCGGGCGCGCGCCATGCAGATCCTGCGGGCCAGGCTTTACGATCTCGAACGCGGCAAGGCGGACGAGGAACGCTCCGAATCGCGCAAGTCGCAAGTCGGCTCTGGTGACAGGTCGGAACGCATCCGCACTTACAATTTCCCGCAAGGGCGTCTTACCGACCATCGCATCAACCTGACGCTCTACAAGCTCGACCGGGTGATGATGGGCGAGCTTGACGAGGTCATCGACGCGCTGATCGCGGATCACCAGTCGAAGCTGCTCGCCGATATGGGCGTCGATGGCTGACAGTTTGCCCGAGACGCTCGGGCCGCTGCTGCGGGCGGCGCGCGACCGCCTTGCCGCCGCCGGCGTGGCCGACCCGGCGCTGGACGCCAGGCTGATCGTCGAGCATTTTTCGGGCACGACCCGCACCCAGGCCATCGCCGAACCCCAGCTAGTCGTCGAGGCGAATGCAATGGCCGCCATCGATACGGCGCTGAACCGGCGTGCCGCGGGCGAACCGGTGCATCGCATCCTCGGTTACCGCGAGTTCTACGGCCTGCGCTTCGAGCTTTCGCCGGACACGCTGGAGCCGCGGCCGGACACAGAAACGCTGGTCGAGGCGGTTCTGCCCTTTGTCGGGGCGACGGTGGTTCGGCAGAGCGAATGCCGCATTCTCGATCTCGGCACCGGTACCGGCGCCATCGCGCTGGCATTGCTCAGCGCCGTTCCCGGTGCGGTCGCCACCGGCGTCGACCTCTCGGAAGAGGCCCTGGCAACCGCCAGGCGCAATGCCCAGAAGTTGGGATTTGCCGGGCGGTTCGAGACGCTGCAGTCCGACTGGTTCGCAAAAGTTTCGGGCCGGTACCATGTAATTGCCGCAAACCCGCCCTATATAGCAAGCCAAGACATTGGAAATCTGCAGGACGAGGTCCGCGATTTCGATCCGCATCTGGCCTTGGATGGTGGCGCGGACGGTCTTGGCTCCTACAGGATCATCGCCGCGGAGGCGGCAAGGTTTCTGGAAGTTCAAGGCAGGGTTGCGGTCGAGATCGGCCACACGCAACGCAATGAGGTTACGGCGATGTTCGCGACAGCCGGCTACAGTCTGGCCGGAGCGTTTCGTGACCTTGGTGGAAACGACAGGGTTCTGGTGTTTGAACGGCCAAAGCCCTGATGCAGTGCAAAAAGGGCTTGGCAATGCCGGGGAATGCGGCTAGGGTCGCCTTAACCGGATGAGACGAAGCAGGCAGTGCTCTTAGCGATTCGGTTTTCCTTGGAAATAGCTGCCTTCTTGCGCAAACGACGCCCAAGCTTCGTGCGGGAATCGTCCGGCAAGTGATGTAACCGGAACAGGATGGCACGTGGCGCCAACGCAATTGATGCGGGCGAACGCCGGTGAAGAAACGAAACGGCTGGCTGCATGAGCGCCTCCGTTCGTGAAGAGTTTTCGAAAATTTCACACTGAAGAGAGTCGAATGAGGCCACAACAGCAGAACAGGCGCATGCGCGGTCGCAACAACAATGGCGGCGGCGGTGGCAACAATAATAACAACAACAACCGCAAGGGTCCCAATCCCCTGACGCGCAACTACGAGAGCAACGGCCCGGATGTGAAGATCCGCGGATCGGCTCAGCAGATCGCCGAGAAATACGCCACACTCGCCCGCGACGCGCAAAGCTCCGGCGACCGGGTGATGGCGGAGAACTATCTCCAGCACGCCGAACACTACAATCGCATCATTGCCGCCGCCCAGGCGCAGATTCCGATCCAGAACGTCCAGCAGAACCGCGACGACTTCGAAAATGACGGCGACGAAGATCGCGACGAGTTCGACAATGCCGGCAACAGCGGCAACAATGTCAGCGACAATCAGGCTGTAAGCCACGGCGCCGGCCCACAGCCAGTGATCGAGGGCACGCCGGCCGAAGTGGCTTTCAACCAGGAAAGCGGCCGCGACAATCGCAACAACCGCGACAACAACGGTCGCGACAATGGCGGGCGCCACCGCGACCGCCGCCCCAATGGCGGCTATGGCCAGAATGGCCAGCGCGGCGACCATAATTCGCGCGGCGAGCAGGGCGGCCAGGGCTTCGACCAGAACCGGCCCAGCGAGACGCCGGTGCAGGCGGAAGGCGTGTCCCAGGCCGAAACGAGCTTCGCGCCCCAGGCCGAAACTGGTTTCGTGCCCCAGGCTGAACCTACTTTCACCGCGTCGGCAGAGCCGGCTTTTTCGACCGAGACCGCGCCGTTGTTCGACAATTTTTCGCCGGCCGGTCTTGCCGCTCAGGCGGAGCGCAACGAAGCCGCCGCCGACAGTGGCGCACGCCGTCCGCGGCGCCCGCGCCGTCCGCGCACAACCGCCGACCAGCCAGACAATCAGGCCGATGGCGGCAGCGACAATGCCGGTGGCAATGAGGTGAGTGCGGCACCGGCCGAAGGTAACGCCAACGACCCGGTCATCGTCGACGTCGACAACTGATCGAATCCAGCTCGAACAGGGCTTTCAGGCCCATTGAACGGCGGAGAGAAATCTCCGCCGTTCTCGTTTACGCACCAGTGGAATAATATGCGTTCCCAGTCATCTGGACGTCTTGAGTGCCCATTGCCCCTGCACCATATCTCGCCTGAACAGGATCCGGCTCGAAGGAGCGGCTCCGTCACCGCAATCTGATCCGGTGCCGCAAAGCGGGCCGGTGATGGAAGGAGACAGATATGAACCTTGAGAAATACTCAGAGCGCGTGCGCGGTTTCATCCAGTCCGCGCAGACCATGGCGCTCTCGCGCAATCACCAGCAATTCACCCCCGAACATATGCTGAAAGTGCTCGTCGATGACGACGAGGGCTTGGCCGCGTCGCTGATCGAGCGCGCCGGCGGCAATGTCCGCGATGTCAAGCTCGGCGTCGAATCGGCGCTCGATGCAATGCCCAAGGTGGAAGGCGGCAATGGCCAGCTCTATCTGGCGCAGCCTTTGGCCAAGGTGTTCTCGACCGCCGAAGATCTGGCCAAGAAGGCCGGCGACAGCTTCGTCACGGTCGAACGGCTGCTGCAGGCGCTGGCCATGGAGAAGTCGGCCAAGAGCGCCGAGATTCTGAGCAAGGCGGGCGTCACCGCGCAGGCGCTGAACCAGGTCATCAACGAGGTCCGCAAAGGCCGCACAGCCGATTCGGCGAGCGCCGAGCAGGGCTACGATGCGCTGAAGAAGTACGCGCGCGACCTGACGGCCGACGCCCGCGCCGGCAAGCTCGATCCGGTCATCGGCCGTGACGACGAGATCAGGCGCACCATCCAGGTGCTGTCGCGCCGAACCAAGAACAATCCGGTGCTGATCGGCGAGCCCGGCGTCGGCAAGACGGCGATCGCCGAAGGGCTGGCGCTGCGCATCGTCAATGGCGACGTGCCGGAATCGCTGAAGGACAAGCAATTGATGGCGCTCGACATGGGCGCGCTGATTGCCGGCGCCAAGTATCGCGGCGAGTTCGAGGAGCGGCTGAAGGCTGTGCTCAACGAGGTGACCGCTGCCGCCGGCGGCATCATCCTGTTCATCGACGAGATGCACACGCTGGTCGGTGCCGGCAAGGCCGACGGGGCGATGGATGCGTCGAACCTGCTGAAGCCGGCGCTGGCGCGTGGCGAACTGCACTGCGTGGGCGCGACCACGCTCGACGAGTACCGCAAGCATGTCGAGAAGGACGCGGCGCTTGCTCGCCGCTTCCAGCCGGTGTTCGTCAACGAGCCGACGGTCCAGGACACCGTCTCGATCCTGCGCGGCCTGAAGGAGAAATACGAGCAGCACCACAAGGTGCGCATCTCCGATTCGGCGCTGGTCGCCGCGGCGACGCTGTCGAACCGCTACATCGCCGACCGCTTCCTGCCGGACAAGGCGATCGATCTTGTCGACGAGGCCGCGTCGCGATTGAGGATGCAGGTCGATTCCAAGCCCGAGGCGCTGGACGAGGTCGACCGCCGCATCATGCAGCTCAAGATCGAGCGCGAGGCGTTGAAGGTCGAGAAGGACGACGCGTCGAAGGACCGGCTCGCTCGCCTCGAGAAGGAGCTTGCAGACCTGGAAGAGGAGTCGACCGGGCTGACCTCGAAGTGGCAGGCGGAGAAGCAGAAGCTCGGGCTGGCCGCCGATCTCAAGAAGCAGCTCGACGAGGCGCGCAACGAACTGGCCATCGCCCAGCGCAAGGGCGAGTTCCAGCGCGCCGGCGAGCTTGCCTATGGCCGCATCCCCGAGCTGGAAAAGAAGCTGAAGGAGGCTGAGGCGCAGGACGGCAAGGTCGGCATGGTCGAAGAGGTGGTCACCCCTGATCACGTCGCCCATATCGTGTCGCGCTGGACCGGCATTCCGGTCGACAAGATGCTGGAAGGCGAGCGCGACAAGCTGCTGCGCATGGAAGACGAGATCGGCAAGCGTGTCGTCGGCCAGGGCGAGGCGGTGCAGGCCGTGTCGAAAGCCGTGCGCCGGGCTCGCGCGGGCCTGCAGGACCCGAACCGGCCGATCGGCTCGTTTATGTTCCTCGGCCCGACCGGCGTCGGCAAGACCGAGCTGACCAAGGCGCTGGCGAACTTCCTGTTCGACGACGAGAGCGCCATGGTGCGCATCGACATGTCGGAGTTCATGGAAAAGCATTCGGTCGCCCGGCTGATCGGCGCACCTCCCGGCTATGTCGGCTATGAGGAAGGCGGAGCGCTGACAGAAGCGGTGCGGCGCCGGCCCTATCAGGTCGTGTTGTTCGATGAGATCGAGAAGGCGCATCCGGACGTGTTCAACGTGCTGTTGCAGGTGCTCGACGACGGGCGGCTCACCGACGGGCAGGGCCGCACGGTCGATTTCCGCAACACGCTGATCATCATGACGTCGAACCTCGGCGCCGAATATCTGGTCAGCCTCGGCGAGGATCAGGATGTCGATGCCGTGCGCGACGAGGTGATGGGCGTCGTCAGGGCGTCGTTCCGGCCGGAATTCCTCAACCGCGTCGACGAAGTGATCCTGTTCCACCGGCTGCGTCGGCAGGATATGGGCCGCATCGTCGAGATCCAGCTCAAGCGGCTGGAGAACCTGCTCGTCGATCGCAAGATCACGCTGGCGCTGGACCAGGAGGCGATCGACTGGCTGGCGGCCAAGGGTTACGATCCGGCCTATGGCGCGCGGCCGCTGAAGCGGGTGATGCAGAAGGAACTGCAGGACCCGCTGGCGGAAAAGATCTTGCTCGGCGACATCCTCGACGGCTCGACGGTCAAGGTGGCCGCCGGTTCCGATCGGTTGAATTTTCGATCGAAGCCGACGGTCGTCGCGACCGAGGCGGCGGCCTGAGCCGTTTTGCCTTACCCGGAGCGGCGAAGCTTGCTTCGCCGCTCTTTCTTGTTTGAAACAATGAGGCGCGGATGACGCTGGACGACTACAACGGCTTCTGCGCCTCGCTTCCGCAGACGACTCATGTCGTCCAGTGGGGCGGCGCCCATGTCTGGAAGGTCGGCGGCAAGGTCTTTGCGATCGGCGGCTGGAACGATGGCGGGCAGCTTTTCGTCACCTTCAAATGCTCTGAAATCGCCTATGACGTGCTGAAGGAGCAGCCGGGCCTTCGGCCGGCGCCTTACCTCGCCTCGCGCGGAATGAAATGGATCCAGCGTCAGACAAGCCAGAGCATGGATGATGCCGCGCTGAAGGACTATGTCGGCGAGAGCCATCGCCTCGTCGTCCTCAAGCTGACGAAACAGACACGCAAGGAACTTGGGCTGCCTCTTTCCCCTGGACCATGATCTTTTCCGAAAACCGGATTCCACTTTTCGTGATCATGGTCTAGCCGCCGGAAAACCGCCATCTTCATGCCCGGTTCATATTGGAACCTTAAGCTTGGTGAATGGTTTGCTGGCGAAGGGGTTCGCCCGTAAAGGGACTGTGCCGGGCGGCGGCAATTACGGACCGGAGAGTTTGGCTACAATGCTGCGCACCATCTTCTGCCTTTCGGCACTCGCCGCCGGACTGGTGTCTTCCGGCGTGTTCGCCGCGCCGGGTGAGGAAGGAGCACGAACCCGCACCGCCAATTCCGGCGGGATCCTTCTCGCCCAGGACGGCAATCTCGATATCTATTACGACGCCAGGGGCAACCGCGTCATCGTCGATGCCGACACCGGCAAGGTCATCGCCATCCAGCCGCCGCAGACCAGGCTCGACCGCCGTGCGCTGCGCCGCCAGTTGCGGATGCAGCAGCTCGGGCGCGCGCCGGTCGAGGACGAGGACCGCTACTATCTCGACGATCCCGAGGACATGGCCCGCTTCCGCCGCAAGCAGCTGGAAGAGGAAGGCACGGTCATCCCGCCGCCGGTCGACGAAAACGATCCCTATGGCGACAATTCGGATCAGGTCTTTCCGGACGCGCCCCGGGACGAGGGGACCTACGGCAACACTTATCCGGACGAGCCCCAGCCTGATCAACCGGACGGCATCAAGCGCCAGCCGCTCGACGAGGCTTCGATAGATCCGGTCCAGCCGGCGGCACCGGGCGACGAGGCAGCGCTGCCGCCGAAGGTTGACGGCAAGACGGTCGTCGATCCGTCGCTTTCGCTCGGCACACGTCAGGATGTGGCGGCCTTGCAGGTCCTGCTCGATCGTGCCGGCGCCTCGCCCGGCGTCATCGACGGGCGATTCGGCTCCAATGTCGATAAGGCTGTAGCCGCCTACAACGAGATCACTGGCAGCAATCTCAAGTCGACCGATGCGGTCGGCATCCAGGCAGCGCTCGCGCAATCCGGCGGCGATGCCTTCGCCAACTACACGATCACGGCCGAGGACGCGGCCGGTCCCTATGTCGCCTCGATACCGGAAGACTACAGCCAGAAGGCGCAGCTCGACCGCATGGGCTACACTTCGGTGACCGAAGCGCTGGCGGAGCGCTTCCACATGGACGAGAATTATCTCAAGGCGCTCAATCCGGAGGCCAACTTCAACCGCCCCGGCACCATTATCAAGGTCGCCAATTTCGGCAGGCTGGTGTCGACGCCTGTTGCGCGCATCGTTGCGGACAAGGGCAAGAAAGAAGTGTTCGCCTATGACGCGGCGGGCAAGCTGGTGGCAGCCTATCCGGCCACGATCGGTTCTTCGGACACGCCGTCACCCTCCGGCATCCACACGGTATCGCGGGTCGCGCTCGACCCCAACTACACCTACAATCCGAGCATCAATTTCAAGCAGGGGCAGAACGACAAGATCCTGACCATCCCGCCGGGCCCGAATGGCCCGGTCGGCTCGGTGTGGATCGCGCTGGACAAGCCGACCTACGGCATCCACGGTACGCCCGACCCGTCCAAGATCGGCAAGACCGAAAGCCATGGCTGCGTGCGCCTGACCAACTGGGACGCGCGCGAACTGGCCAGGCTCGTCTCGCCGGGCGTAACGGTCGAGTTCGTCGGCGGATCTTCAGCCGATGACCTCGCGCAGCAGTGAGCCGCGCAGCGCGGTGGCGTAGATCAGTTGCACCACCAGCATGAAGCCGACGCTGAGCAAGGGGCTTATCAAACTAAGTGCCGCGCCTATCGCCCACAGCATCTGCGCCTTGACGATGCGCTGGTAGACGGTGCGGGTCGTTTCCGCATCGACGCCTTCGGCAAGAAAACCGTTCTTCACCGCATAGTGCCAGCTGGCGAACAGCGTCGTGCCGAGCATCAGCAGGTTCAGCCGGTAGACCAGTACCGCTGTCCTGAATTCGAGGAAGTCGGCCAGAAGGTCGGTCGAGAACGGCAGCAAGGCGATGAAGGCGAGAAAGCAGAGGTTGAGCGTCGCAAGCCGCCGGTCGGATCTGGCGATCAGCCCGTGCTGCGCCTGCTGGCCGAACCAGAAGATGGTCAGTGTCAGGAAGCTCAGCGCTAGGTCAGAAAACGCGGCGCCAGCGCCGCGATGGCGGAAAGCAGCTCGGCCTCGGAATGGACCGCCTCGTGCGCCGGCACCCTGATCTCGAGCACGATCAAGGTGAGCGCGATGGCGAAGACACCGTCGGTGATGCCGACGACACGCCCGCGTGCCTCGGCCGACGGTTCGAGCGGTCGTTTCATCAGGCTTCCCCTTTTGCTTGCGGCTCTCCCGCAAAGACTTAACACGACATCCGGACATTGCACGCCGATCGGAGCGAGCCTGCCCATGCGGGCAGGTCACGGCTGGTTTCAACGAGAACGGCCCGCTGGCCGGTTGTTGCGGCCGTACCGGAGGTCTAAGCAAGCCCATATGAAGTCGCCAAGCGAAGCTGCCGCCATCCCCCTGACGGGCGCCATTGCAAACGGAACGTTCTGTCCGCAATCGCGGCGCAGGTTCGTGCTGATCGCCGCGATCCTGGCGTCGGCGCTCGGCTTCATCGACGGCTCGATCCTGGCCATCGCTACCCCGGCGATACGCGTCGACCTCGGTGCCAGCCTCGCCGAGGCACAATGGATTTCCAACGCCTACGCGCTGACGCTTTCGGCGCTGATCCTTGCCGGAGGTGCTGCGGGCGACCGATTCGGCCTCCGGCTCGCCTTCGTCGTCGGCATCGCCCTGTTCATTGCCGCGTCTCTCGCTTGCGCGGTGGCGCCCAATGCCGGTGTGCTGATTGCGTTTCGCGCCCTGCAAGGCATCGGCGCCGCAATCATGGTGCCGGGCAGTCTCGCCATCATCGCCAAGGCCTATCCGAAGAAGGAGCGCGGCCGGGCGATCGGCATCTGGGCGGCGGCCTCGGCGCTGACGACGGCGCTTGGCCCGGTGCTGGGCGGGCTGGTGCTTTCGACCTTCGGCGACTGGATCTGGCGGGCGATCTTCGCCATCAACCTGCCGCTCGGACTGCTCTCGATCTATCTTCTCCTGACCAAGGTTCCGGCCGATGCGCCGACGGAGAAGCGAAGCCTCGATCTCGGTGGCGCCGCACTTGCAACGCTGGCATTCGGATCGCTGGCCTACGGGCTGACCTCGATGAGCGCCGAAGGCGGCGGCCATATGTCTGGTCCAAGCATCGCCGCCGGCGTCGTGCTGCTCGTCGTCTTCATCGCCTTCGAACTGCGGCAGCGCGAGCCGATGATCGATCTCAACCTGTTTCGCATCGGCGCCTTCGCCGGCGCCAATGTCGCGACCTTCTTCCTCTATTTCGCCCTGTCGGCCAATCTGTTCTATCTGCCAATGCTGCTGATCGCCGGCTGGGGGCTGAGCACGGCCGAGGTCGGCTTCATCTTCCTGCCGCTGTCGGCGTCGATCGCGCTGTTGTCGGGACCGGTCGGCCAGTGGTCCGACCGAATCGGCCCGCGCTTTCCGATCGCCGGCGGCAGTGTGGTCGTTGCCTTCGCCTTTGCCGGGCTTGCGCTGCTCGCCCATGCCGGCATCCATAATTTCTGGACCGGCGTGTTTCCGCTGATGGCGCTGATGGGGCTCGGCATGGCGCTGGTCGTGTCGCCGCTGTCGACCGCGATCATGACGGCGGTCGAGGACAAGGACACCGGTGCGGCATCGGGGATAAACAACGCTGTCTCGCGCATTGGCGGCCTGATCGCGGTGGCGGCGATGGGGTCGCTGGCTGCCTGGGTCTATTCGACGATGCTGGACACCAGCGTCAGGCCGGGCATTCCGGGTTTCGGCGAACCGGCATCGGCAGGGCTAGCGCCCGAACTCGATGCAACCAGGCTCGCCGCCAGCGACGCGGCCTTCGCGGCCGTCGCCTGGGTCACCGCGCTGCTTTGCCTGCTTGCGGCGGTCATTGCCTGGATGACTGTTTCGGGACGGGCAATACCATGGTTGCGCGGCACGGACGAACAGCCGGACTGATCCGGCGCGCAACTGATTCGGAACGCAGATCTACCCTTCGACCTTGGCGCTGGCGACCTTCAGCGGATTGTTGTCTTCCTGCTTGAGCAGGTCGTCGATGCGCTCGCGTTCACGCTTGAAGGCAACGAGGTCGTCGCCCTTCAGCACCTTGCCGACCGGCAGGCGGACGCGCATCGGGTCGACCTTGGTGCCATTGACGATCAGCTCGTAATGAAGATGCGGACCTGTGGCGAGGCCGGTCTGGCCGAGAAAGCCGATGGTCTGGCCCTGGCGGACATGGACGCCCGGCTCCATGCCTTTGGCAAAGGCGCTCTGGTGATTGTAGGACGTCTCGTAGCCATTGGCATGGCGGATGATGATCTGCTTGCCGTAGCCACCGGCCCAGCCGGCCTTCTCGATGACGCCGTTGCCGGCGGCGATGATCGGCGTACCGATCGGGGCTGCCCAGTCGACGCCGGTATGCATACGGACATAGCCGAGGATCGGGTGGCGGCGCGCGCCGAAGCCGGAGCGGAATTTTCCGGCCGGCAGCGGATTGCGCAACAGGAACTGCTGGGCGCTCGAGCCGTCCTGATCGAAATAGTCGCTGCTGCCGTCCTGCATCTGGAAGCGGTAGAAATTGCGCGTCTGCCCACCGAAGGTCGCCGAGACGTAAAGCAGTTGGGATTCGTCGGAAGCCTGGTCGTCGCCGTCCGGTTGCGAAAACAGGACGTCGATACGGTCCGCGGGGCTCAGCCGTGACTGGAAGTCGACGCCGGAAGCCAGCAGCCGGACCAACTGCTGGGTCAGCTTTTTCGACATGCCGTAGGAATAGGCCGCACGGTAGATGCCGTCATAGACGTTCGGCAGGTTGCCGCGCACCACCACCGGCGGCGAATCGTCGAAT
>NZ_JBJACT010000036.1:0-27500 GCF_044778005.1 Mesorhizobium sp. IMUNJ 23033 | reverse complement strand
TAACCAAACTCCGAATACCTGGGAGTACTAGTCGGCAGACACACGGCGGGTGCTAACGTCCGTCGTGAAAAGGGAAACAACCCTGACCTACAGCTAAGGTCCCCAAGTTATGGCTAAGTGGGAAAGGATGTGAGGATCCCAAAACAACCAGGATGTTGGCTTAGAAGCAGCCATCATTTAAAGAAAGCGTAACAGCTCACTGGTCTAAATAAGGGTCTTTGCGCCGAAAATGTAACGGGGCTAAAGCCATACACCGAAGCTTAGGGTTCGTAGCAATACGAGCGGTAGCGGAGCGTTCTGTAAGCTGATGAAGCCGTACCCGTGAGGGGCGGTGGAGGTATCAGAAGTGCGAATGCTGACATGAGTAACGTAAGGGGAGTGAGAGACTCCCCCGCCGAAAGACCAAGGGTTCCTGCTTAAAGTTAATCTGAGCAGGGTTAGCCGGCCCCTAAGACGAGGCGGAAACGCGTAGTCGATGGGAACCACGTTAATATTCGTGGGCCTGGAGGTAGTGACGGATCATTGAGGTAGTCCAATCTTATCGGATTGAAAGGGCTGCTGCGTGGTTCCAGGAAATAGCTCCTCCTTATAGACCGTACCCGAAACCGACACTGGTGGTCTGGTAGAGTATACCAAGGCGCTTGAGAGAACTATGCTGAAGGAACTCGGCAAATTGCACGCGTAACTTCGGAAGAAGCGTGACCCTTTTCTGCGCAAGCAGAGGAGGGTGGCACAGACCAGGGGGTAGCGACTGTTTATCAAAAACACAGGGCTCTGCGAAGTCGCAAGACGACGTATAGGGTCTGACGCCTGCCCGGTGCTGGAAGGTTAAGAGGAGGGGTGCAAGCTCTGAATCGAAGCCCCAGTAAACGGCGGCCGTAACTATAACGGTCCTAAGGTAGCGAAATTCCTTGTCGGGTAAGTTCCGACCTGCACGAATGGCGTAACGACTTCCCCGCTGTCTCCAGCATAGACTCAGTGAAATTGAATTCCCCGTGAAGATGCGGGGTTCCTGCGGTTAGACGGAAAGACCCCGTGCACCTTTACTATAGCTTTACATTGGCATTCGTAGTGGCATGTGTAGGATAGGTGGTAGGCTTTGAAACCTGGGCGCCAGCTCAGGTGGAGCCACCCTTGAAATACCACCCTTATTACTATGGATGTCTAACCGCGGCCCGTTATCCGGGTCCGGGACAATGTATGGTGGGTAGTTTGACTGGGGCGGTCGCCTCCTAAAGAGTAACGGAGGCGCGCGATGGTGGGCTCAGAACGGTCGGAAATCGTTCGCTGAGTGCAATGGCATAAGCCTGCCTGACTGCGAGACTGACAAGTCGAGCAGAGACGAAAGTCGGTCATAGTGATCCGGTGGTCCCGCGTGGAAGGGCCATCGCTCAACGGATAAAAGGTACGCCGGGGATAACAGGCTGATGACCCCCAAGAGTCCATATCGACGGGGTTGTTTGGCACCTCGATGTCGACTCATCGCATCCTGGGGCTGGAGCAGGTCCCAAGGGTATGGCTGTTCGCCATTTAAAGCGGTACGTGAGTTGGGTTCAGAACGTCGTGAGACAGTTCGGTCCCTATCTGCCGTGGGTGTAGGAATATTGAAAGGATCTGTCCCTAGTACGAGAGGACCGGGATGGACGGATCTCTGGTGGACCTGTTGTGGCGCCAGCCGCATAGCAGGGTAGCTATATCCGGACGGGATAACCGCTGAAGGCATCTAAGCGGGAAACCCACCTTAAAACGAGTATTCCCTGAGAACCGTGGAAGACGACCACGTTGATAGGCCGGGTGTGGAAGAGCGGCAACGCTCGAAGCTTACCGGTACTAATAGTTCGATCGGCTTGATCGTTCTCATTCCTTATGCCCATTGAGGCGACAATCCTGTGGATTGCGCCGAGATGGATGGCACAGAAAACAGCTTCTCGAACAACGTGCGTTTTGCCGACCTGGTGGTTATGGCGGAGCGGCTGCACCCGATCCCATTCCGAACTCGGCCGTGAAACGCTCCAGCGCTGATGGTACTTCGTCTCAAGACGCGGGAGAGTAGGTCGCTGCCAGGTCTGCCAAACGCACGTTGAAAAATCTTCTCCTTACGATTAGGCCCGCCATACGGGATTTTGGGCCGCGCAAGCGGCCCTTTCATTTGGCGGCGCTTGAATCCGGTAAGTTTCGGCTTACTTCTAAGGTTGACGCGGGGTGGAGCAGCCCGGTAGCTCGTCAGGCTCATAACCTGAAGGTCACAGGTTCAAATCCTGTCCCCGCAACCACCGATCCAGACACTCCCATGAGCCCAGCTCCGGGAGTGTTCTTTTTTGTAGCCCTTCCAGTCGTCTGCCGCTCGGTCCAGGCGAGGATCGTGCTCAGTTCGCCGTACAGCGTGGCGTCAACTACGCCTCGGCGTGTGCCCGGGCGTAGCTCGATCTTTTCGATGAGGCTGTGAATGGCGTCTGCCGCTTCTGCCCGATCCTCCGTGCGGTTGAGAGCTTCTGTCAGCCTTCCAATTTTCTTTGCATAGATATGCGCGGCGTTCGGCAGTCGGTCCGGCACATCGTTGGGCACTTCCGTAAGCAAGATGGAAAGTTCGGCCTTACGAGCTTCTAGTGTCCCGATACGGTCCTTCAGCTTGAGCGGGGGTAGGCCGGCGAGAATCGCGTCGACCGCTTTCTCCAGTTCCCGTTCTGTCTTTTCAAGTTCTGCGCGCCAAGCCTGGGCGTTAGTGCGTCGTTCGCGATTGAGGCGGTTCGTTTCCTCCGCATAAGCGCGCATCGCCTCTGATGCCACCTCTGGCGCCATCATTCGATCCTTCAGGCCCGCCAACACGCGTTCTTCGAGTTCAGAACGTGCAATGGTTCGGCTGTTTGAGCAAGAACCGTTGCTTATATGCGCCGAGCAGGCGAATCGGTTCGCGCCCCGTAGCGAATATGGGCCCCCGCACCAGCCGCAGAAGATTAGGCCCGATAGGAGCGACTTCGGACGGCGTGCGCCATTGAGCCGATTGTTGGCAAGATGCTCGCGCACCGCGTCGGTAACATTGGCAAATTTGGTGGAGATATCGGTTTGCCGCCGCTTCACCGCTTGCCACAATTCGTCCTCAAGGATGCGTAGGTCTGGCACATTGCTGATGATCCACTCGGATTCTGGGTTGAGGCGCGAGACGCGCCGGCCGGTCGACGGATCCTTCAGGTAGCGCTGGCGATTCCAGACCAGCCGCCCGATATAAAGCTCATTGTTGATGATACCAGTGCCACGCTTCAGGTGACCTCGAATGGTCGTGTCGTTCCAGAGCTTTCCCTCGGGGCCGGGGACGCCCTCGTCGTTAAGAGCTTTGGCGATCGCACGGGGTCCGACCCCGTTTGCAAAGTCCCGGAAGATCCGCCGGACGATATGTGCTTGATGCACGTCGATCTCGCGATCGCCGCGGATTGGGTCGCCGTGCACGTCCAACTTCTTAACAAGGCGATAGCCATAGCAAATGCCACCGCCGGATTTGCCGTTCTCGACGCGGCCGCGCAGTCCCCGATGGGTCTTGGCGGCAAGGTCTTTCAAGAACAGGGCGTTCATGGTGCCCTTGAGGCCGACATGTAGCTCGCTGATCCTGCCCTCGGCGAGCGTCACAATCGAAACGCCAGCAAAATTGAGATGTTTATAGAGTGTCGCGACGTCGGCCTGGTCGCGGCTGATGCGATCCAAGGCTTCCGCCAGCACTATGTTGAACAACCCCCTTTGGGCGTCCTGCAAAAGCATCTGGATGCCTGGCCGAAGGATCATGCTTGCGCCCGAGATGCCGGCGTCCTTGTAAGTACTGACGATTTCCCAATTCTCGCGCTTTGCCTGCTCTCTGCAAACGTGGAACTGATCCTCGATCGACGCCTCACGCTGATTGTCGGTGGAATACCGTGCATAGAGTGCGATCCGGGTCATAGGTTGGTCTCCTATCTGCTTTCAGGCTGCCTCCTCACGACGAGTTGGCCGAATCAAAACCTCTGCCGAAATGCCAAGCTTGTCGTGCAGATTGCGGATCATCTCAATGGACAGCCCCCGCTTGCGATTGAACACCTCGGCGATGCGGTTGCGGGTTCCTATCATCGGCTCTAGATCTTTTCGGGTCAGGCCTTGCTGCTCCATGCGAAAACGGATCGCCTCGATCGGATCGGGCGGATCCATCGGATAATGCTTGGTTTCGTACGCTTCGATCAGCGTGGCCAAGACATCCAGCCGATCGCCTTTCGGTGTGCCGCCCTTGGCCCCCCAAAGCCGTTCGACTTCGGCAAGCGCTGCCTCGTAGTCCGCCTCGGTGCGGATCGGCTTGAGATCAGTTGCCATGCTTCACCTCCGTCACGTCGATCTTATCGTAAGCCGTGTGGGTGCCGATCCATTTGATCCAGGCGATGCCCTTCTCAAAATCAACCGACACCACGAGGCGATAGTCATTGACTTTGATGTTGAAGACGATCCGCTCGGCGCTGACGATGCTTGCCGTGGCGTAGTGCTTCTTAACGTCGGCAGAACTCGCCCATGCAACTTTGCTGACTTCATCGAACCAGGCATCGAGCGCGGCCTTGACCGCCGGCTTTTCTTTCTGCCCTGACAGGCCCTCGACGAATTCCCGCAAGCTGCGGCGGGCGATGATCCTCATTGTTTTCTCATTATCATGGTCCCATTATGGGATCAAGGCGGTCGCGCGATCTACCAACAGACCATAACTTTCATCGAGCAATTATGCCCTCAGCATAGAGGCGAAGACTTCCTGGGCGATCAGTGTCCCCGATCGCTCGCCTTCGTCTTTTGGGGGACTTCCTGCGTCGCGTCGAACTGTTCTCTTGCCATCTGTCGACCAATCAACCGGGCAAGGCGAAGCAAGGCTCGATCGAGGGCGGGAGCTTGCTTAGGCTTCACTACTTCGGTCCGGATCTTTTCTGTCTTGACGGCCACGCATTTGCTCCAGCCGGAAATCGGATGGCAAGCATCAAGACCCAGGAAGTAGTGCACGAAAAGAGGCGCAAAGCGCTTGTGCGGCATTGCGGCGGCTATAGCGTAGAGATGGGAGGGTCGGCGTTCTGCTCTGGAAGTCCGGAGTTTGCTGTTCGATCCCGCATTCTTGGGAATGTCGCCGCGTGCTCCAGTCCGATATCGAATGACCGGCGCTCAACCTCTCTGCACCCGAACGGTATCAGAGGGCGCTAGGATCTCTCCCTGAGGGGCAACTGAACCCGATCGGGATCAAAGTCACCTGTGATACCGTTCGGGATCGATCCTCCTTGAAAAACTGGAGAAGTAAGCTTATGTTCCCGATCGGGAGCAAAACATGGTCAAGAGAACGCAATCTACGCGCGCTAGCAGCGCGACAGACATCGCAAAGCTGCTTGCGCAGGCAGGTCCTGCCCAGGATCTGACCAAACTTGTCACGGATGTCAAAGCATCTGGCGATGCCTTCAGAAACGCCGGTCGGGCCCTGTCGCGCCATAATAACACGATGAAAAACTCTTTGAACGCGGGAGAGATCGCCAAGGTGCTTTCCCAGATTCCTTTAACCCGAGACCTGGCGAAACACATTGCAGACATCAATGCTTCCAGCGAAGCGCTCAAAACGGCCAGTAAAGACTTATCGCGTCGTGATGAGGCCATCAGGAATTCACTGAACGCGGCGGGGACCGCCGAGGCACTTTCCCGCGTCAATGCTCTGGCGGACCTGACCAAACAACTGACCGACGCAATACCCCAGGTCAATCTGAAGCTTCCTGGTGTTTCGGAACTCATCACGGCCGCCTTGCCCAGAACGCTTCCCGACGCTTATCTGCTTCGCAGCACCGAGACCAACGATGAAGACGAGGGAGCCGGCGCGGCCTCACCGCGCCCTGGCGGGACGGATACCTTAGGGCTGGAGATCGTCTCTGCCTCAGATATTGGGCGGGTAGTCCGGCGCGCTCGCGAGGTCCGGCATCTCTCGCAGCAGAGTTTTGCTGACCTTGCTGGAGTGGGGCGCAGGTTTTTGTCCGAACTGGAAAACGGCAAACCCACACTTGAACTGGGTAAGGTCCTGAAGGTCGCGCAAGCAGCCGGCATATCGCTGCTTGCTCGGGAGCGCTGATACCATGGAGGTGCTTGCCCTTGATGTGAGACTGGACGGTTTCGCCGATCCGATCGGCGCCCTCGTGCGTGACGAGAACGGCTCAGTCGCCTTCGTCTACAAGGCAGACTACCTTCGAAGATCAGATGCGGCCGCTTTATCGCTCTCCTTTCCAATCGCCGAAGAACCTTACACGGACGTTATAACGCGAGCATTCTTCGACAACCTTCTGCAGGAGCGCGACGGCGTGCTCACCGACGTGATGGCACGAGAAGGCCTCGCTCGCGATGACATAGCTGGCCTGCTATATCACCTTGGAAAGGACTGTGCCGGAGCACTTTCCGTTCTTCCGTCAGGATCGCCGCCGACAAAGGTCCCGGGCGACTACGAAAGCGACTATGTCCCGATCCCGCAGGATCGCATGATCGCGATCGTCGAAGCGCTCCATCAGCGCAAACGCCTGCCGTACGGAACCGAAGATCCCTCCCCTTTGGCAGGCATGCAAAGCAAGATAGCCCTGACTGTTCTGCCGGACGGTAGGTTTGCCGAGCCCAAGCGAGGATCTGGGGCCCCGACGACACATATCCTGAAGGTGCCCGACCGCGATCATCAGCAGGATGCCCGGTTTGAAGCCGAAGCGATGAGGCTTTCCGGGGCGCTAGGGTTCGACACGGCCGAAGTCTCAGTAGTGCCGTTTGGCGGGATTGAGACCCTACTGGTGACCCGCTTCGACCGACGCAGAGACCGAGAGAACAGGATCGTGCGTCTTCATCAGGAGGATTTCGCGCAGGCCCTCGGTTTGCCCGCTTCGATGAAGTACGAAAGGCGTGGCAAGGCAGGCCGGCGCTTCGACGTTTCGGGCATTCGCGGGATACTTGAGGCGACGGTCGACCCCGCTCAGGCGAAGGAGACCTTCATTAGGGCCACGATATTCGATCTCCTGGTCGGGAATAACGATGGACATGCAAAAAACTTCGCCCTGCTCTATGAACCCGGAGGCAGAATCCACTTTGCGCCGCGTTACGATATCTTACCGACCAGGCTCGATGGCACTCTGACCGACGAACTCGCTTACAGGATCGGTGAGGCGAAAACGCTCGATGAAGTTACCCCGGAGCAGCTTGATACGTTTCTCCTGGCGCTGGGAATAGAAAGTGCTGCGGCACGCAAACGCATGCATCAGCGTTATCCCTCGGAGATTGCATTAGGACTCGCGGACTGTCTCGGTGCTCTTGAAAAGCGTCAGGTGAAGCGCTTCGCCGACTTGATCGCGACCAACATGCGCATGCTACTCGGTGTGCTGCGGTTGGAAATACCCCACGCGGCGAGCGACCGAGACGAGTTCATTGGCCGAGCCGGCGGATGGCTGATGAGTTGAAGCCGAATCGACCGATAGAGACCTGGGGAGGCGGCGCTATGCCGGGTTTTAATACGCCACCCAAAGGCTTTTGAGTTCGTGTCCGATGGCCCATTGAGCCGATGTATCGGCGTTGCACATTGATTCGTATGGATCGCGCATCATCTGGAATTCGCTGTCGACCACGGCGCCGAACAAGAAGCACTCGTCCTTGTACTGACCGCGCTCGGCACTCGCCATTTTTACGGTCGTTTTGACGAGGATTCCGTCTAGGCTCCGCCCCTTCCAATTGACGGTGCCATAGTCCTGGACCGTCGAGGTCACCTCCGTGGCTTTCCAGTCGTCGCGCGATAGCCCAGCATTCCACTTAGCGAACTCAGGAAATAGACCTTCAACGTTGATGCCTTGCCCCGTGTCCGGCCCGCCCAGAGCGCCTAGAACGGTCCTCTTCAACCCATCCGAGAAGATATTCAGAAGGGCGGTCGCGGCTGGCCCATTCTTCTGGCGCAGATCTGCCTGTCGCGCCGACTTCGACTTCTTCTCGTCTTCCTCGCGCTGGGCAGCAATCCTCTTCTCCTCATCCGCCGCCACACGCTTCGCCTCTTCGGCTTTGACCTGCTCCTGATTTTCGGCATCCAACTTGGCAGCCGCACTGGCGGCATCGCTCTCATTAAGCCAGACCGAGCGAACGCGAATTGCACACCGTCGCGCGCCAGCGCTTCCGACGCAGCCTTCAGATTGTCGGCGGTCGCATAGAGCACGCGGCATTGTTCATGCCGAACGGCCTCGTATGCCTTATCGACAGAAGAGTATGTCACGTTGTCTCCCGATACCGCCGCGTAAGCTGCGATCTGGTTGATGGTGGTCCTGTGAACCTCGAGATTGCCGTCCACAACCCCGCGAGAGAGAAACGAGTCCTGAGGGATGATGTGCAGTTCTTTGAGCGCTATTAAGTTCGCTTTTGCCTTGTCCTCAAACAGCGTACCGGCGACGACAGCAAACACGCCGTTTCGGCTATGTGCGACAAGTGTCGGACCTAGAGTGGGCTCATACGGTTGAGCAAGGGCGATCGCTTGTTCTGCAGATGGCCTGCTCGATACGATAAAGCCAAAGTGCATTTGACTGCGGCGGCCTTAACGATATCGACCGCGTTATTTGCTGGCCGCTCTGAATGACCTGAATAAAGTCCGAAAGCGATGATGCCGAGCTTACAGCCGGCAAACAAACAGCCGCCAACAACGCAGCGACGCCAATACCGTATACGCGACGCATGGTAGTCCCCAACCAAACCCAGACGCCATATTCAACTCCTGCGGCCCAGGCAAGCAGTCCCGGTGGTATTTGCGCTTTTATGCTTACCGCAGCGCTCGGGCTGAACGATCCAGCGGGGGGGGGGGGGAAATCCACCCGCAGAGAACCGAGGACTCCGCTGATCGTCTGCTAAGGCCCCGGCCTAGAGTTGTCGGGCTGGCAAGACCCCCTTGCTCACACTCGCCGTCTTCCGGTAAAGCTCCGCGCTGCAATGGAAGCACCTGAAGGGCCAATCATATTCAGCAGGGGCTTCCTTGCAGTTCGCATAAATAAGGAATGACTTATGAGGCGACAGCCGCGACCGTTCATTGTGGAAGTCAGACAGAAGCGCAGCCATCAAAAAAGCGATCATTCCATTTGGGCTGGTGTCGATCTCTCGGCAGCTTTCGCCGAGACAGCAAGGAAATTCGAGGAGATCAATGCGCCGAATCGGGAGCTTATTGACTCCAATTTCGTGGCCCTTAATGCTGAACAAGTTCACAAAGAAAAGGCGGAGCGTCGCATGGCAGATCCTGAGCAAACTGAAGCAGTAGAGGCCACCACGAAAGGCGCTGTGACGCCGGCCGACAAGAAGAAAACGCGGCGCCCGCGGAAAGCAAAGACAGAAGTTAGGGCAACTGCCCGTAAGAATGGCGCCGCACCGTCGATTGAAGTTAAAGCGTCAGAACCAGTTCGGCCCGGCCGGAAGGTGTACTCCGATGAGCAGCGTGCGCAAAAGCTCAGCCAGATCGAAAAGTCGGTCAGTGGCGGCGCCACTCTCAAAAGCGCCGTAAAGCAGGCCGGCACATCGGAGCAGACCTATTATCAATGGAAGAAGAAGGCTGCCGCACCTGCGCAAGCGGGCGACGATCTCAAGGATCTTCTCGCGCTCGAGGACGAAAACAAGCGGCTGAGGAGTCTGCTTGCGGAACGCCTGCGCAATGAGAACGCGGAGCTAAAGAGAAGGCTGGGGCTGCAGTAAGGCAGTCCAGCCTTATGCGGGAACAACCCGCGATCCCTTGGCCGGCGACTTCGCAACCGATGGCCCAGTTGCCGCGGTCGCCGTACGAGTTCCTCGTTTCTGCCGTTTGGGTTGCTACGATGGATGGCACCTCAGTTCGAGTTCGGTTTTCGGGTGGCGAGCGGAAGCTCGACGCGCGAAGTTCGTACGGCTGCCAGTGGACTCTGCTGCCGTCCGCCTACACAGCACCATTGGGAAGGGAAACCGTGGCTTTCATGAATGTCACGGCATTGCCGACCAGAAAGACCCGATCTTCGGTCAATTCGCAATCAAGCCAGCCGCCGCGCGCCGAGGCCTGATAGGCCATCAGCCTTTCGCGACCCAGCCGCTCGACCCAGTAAGGAACCAGGGTGGCATGAATTGAACCAGTGACTGGATCCTCGGGAATGCCCGCACCGGGGGCAAAGTAACGGGACACGAAATGCGCTCGCCCGTTGTCGGCTTCCTGCCCCGTCACGACAAGGCCCACAGACCCGAGGCGGGCAATCGAGGCAAGGTCAGGGACAAAGCTACGCACAGCATCCGCGCTGCCGAGATCGGCGAAGATGTTCTCGAAGTTTCGGAAGATGCCGACGGGTGGATTGTCGAAAACACGTGCGATTTCTGCGGGAAGCGTCTCCAATGGCTCCGGGGGCAGACGGGGAATGTCCAGTCGGTAGCCATGCGGGCCTTGTGTAACTCGCAGCGCGCCGACGCGCGTGTGAAAGACAAGCGGAGCTTCGGCGTTGGTCTCGGTCAGTAACACATGCGCGGTCGCCAGGGTGGCATGGCCGCAGAAATTGACCTCATGCGCCGGAGCAAACCACCGCAAATCCCACGCGCCATCCGACCGCGCTTTGACGAAAGCGGTTTCGGCAAGATTGTTCTCTTGGGTGATCGCAAGCATCAGGTCATCCGGCAGCCACTCGTCGAGCACCAGAACAGCAGCGGGGTTCCGCGCAAAAAGCCGGTCGGTAAAGGCGTCTACCTGATACATGTGCATGGAGACACTCTCGTTTAAAACGGCCGACCTTTTAATTTCGCGGACGCTCATCTGCCAGCCGGTCAATGGCAGCTGTGGGTCCATCGCGTCGTGCCATCGTATCGGTTGTCAATGGCCGCAAAGGGTCCGAAAGCTGATTTAGGCTTCCGGCAGGTCGCGGTCGCGGTAGCCCTTCGCCTCTTGCTGCGCTCGATGCGGATCAACGCGCTGTCCGCCTCTTCCGCCTCCTTGGATCTTACAGGTCTGGGTCCCACCGCGGCGGGCACTTCGCTACCGACCGTCACCGCTCGGCAAGGGCTCGTGCCAAGAGCTCGCCGGCGTGACCGGCGGCCTCAAGCCCCCGGCGTGTGCCGTCCAAGTCGGCGGCGTTCTCTTCCTCATTCAGTTTCCATGCTCCCTCGAGGCGCTCGACGCGAAATTCCAGACCGACAATGCCCCGCATCATGCTGTCGATATTTTTTTGCGGCTCATCCGACACGCTCCAGAGCGCTGTGCGTGTGGCCTCGTGCCGGTCGGTCAGGTCTTCAACCTGGCGGCGCAGCCAGGTCCTATCCTCAATCGCCGTCAAGCGTCCGTGCGCATGTATGGCGATATAGAGCCATGTGGGAACGACCTTTCCCGTCTCGCGCTTGGTCGGATACCACTGCGGCGACATGTAGGTGTGAGGGCCCTGAAAAATCGCGAGACTGGCGCTCCCCTCTGGTACCCGCCAATGCGCGTTGGCACGCGCGACGTGGGTCGCGAGGATCAGGCGTCCATCCGGAGCCTGCCGCGCGATGGTCGGCACATGCGTGACCTCGATGCCTGGAGGCGTCGGCGTCACGATCGTGGCGAAGGCGATCTCGCGGATCGCGGCCAGAAGCACATCGGGGCGGTCTTCTACAGATCGACGGGGTCGGTACATTTTAGTTTTTCTCGACTGCGCGGGTTAAGTAGGGTGGATGTATTCAACCCAGCGATTTCGATCTGGGCATTTGGGCACAGTGCCCCAATCACTCCGGTCAGTTGCGCCCCAGCGGCCCTCAGCCGCTCCGAAGGCATGGGCTCGAGCGCCTCGAGCACAAGCCAAAGGGAACGCGAATCGGCCGTCACCATAGTCCGCCGCCCCTGCCGCCAGTTCCAGCGGCGGCAGGTGACTCCGGCGTCATCGCACCAGATGACTTCGCCCGGCTCAGGATGCTCGGTGACCGGTTCGCCCTGCTGGACGGTGTTGAACGGCTCCGCTCCCGTAGCGATCAGAAGTCTCGGAAGACCCTGATAGTGATCGAGGTCCTCACCCCCAACCGGAACGCCGTAAAGCACGCTGACGGCGTTGTAGGCGTCCACCAGCGGGGAAATCCGTGGCAATGAGCCGTCCTTGCGAATCCGCTTGAGAAGCACCGCAGCCGAGCAGGGTGTTCGATTAGCGTTGGCACCGAAGGACCAGTAGGCTTCGGCCCAGGCTGCAAGATGCTCATCCCGTTGAGCATCGTCGCCAAACGCGGCCTGCTCCGCGGCCGCGATCGCGTCAGCGAGCGCCGGGGCCTGCGGCACGTCGACTTCCGCGCTTCGCACGACGATGCTCAGCAAATGAAAGTTCGGGTGTCGGGCGTAAATCTCGGGGGCGATCATGGGCTTGAAAGACATGGGCTGCTCCGTCCTGCGGGAAGGCTCTGCGTTGCGGTTCATTCAGGGCGAAGGGAGCGACTTCAAATAGCGAATGCTGCATCCGGCACTCACCGCCCGCGCTGCATGCGCGATGGCGTTCGCATCGAGCCCGTGATGACGATAGAGGTCTGAAATCGTGCCGGTCTGGCCGAAATGCTCCACCCCCAGGGCCTTGACGCGATTTCCATAGACCTCACCGATCCATGCGAGCGTCGCGGGGTGACCATCGATCACGGTGACGATCCCGCAATCGCGTGACAGCGACGCCAGTAGACGCTCAATGTGGCTCGTCGCGTCGTCTGTTCCGCGCTGCCGGGCACGTTCCGCAGCCTGCCAGCCCGCATTGAGCCGGTCAGCGGATGTAATCGCCAACAGCCCGACATCGCGCCGGTCTTCCGCCAGAAGACCCGTCGCGGCAATCGCTTCGGGCGCGACCACGCCCTGATAGGCGATGATAACGCTGGCGTTCGGTCCTGGCGGGCGCAGCCAATAGGCACCGTTGACAATGTCGCGCGCCAACTCCGAACCCATGTCGCGATGAGGCTGCTCCAAGGGCCGTGTGGATAGGCGCAGATAGACCGATCCGCCGGTCTGATCACGCAGCCATGTCGTTTCATCGGGATCGCCTTCGCCGTTCCGCTGCATGTACTCGAAGGCGAAACGCATGATCACCGCGAGCTCATCCACGAAGGCCGGCTCGAAGGCGCAAAGCCCGTCCTGCGCCATGCCGATCAGCGGCGTGCCGATTGACTGGTGCGCTCCTCCCTCGGGGGCGAGGGTCACGCCCGACGGCGTGGCGACCAGCAGAAAGCGCGCATCCTGGTAGCAGGCATAATTCAGCTGATCGGCCGCGCGATAGATGAACGGATCATACACAGTCCCGATCGGCAATAACCGCACGCCATTCACGGAATGCGACAGCCCCAGCGCCCCGAGCATAATCATGAGGTTGGATTCGGCGATGCCGAGTTCGAGGTGCTGCCCCTTGGGGCCGAACTCCCAGGTGAAGGTTGAAGGGATGCGCTCGGCCTTGAAGGTATCGGCCATGCTCTCGCGGGCGAAGAGTCCGCGCCTATTGACCCAAGCGCCGAGATTGGTCGACACCGTGACGTCAGGGGAGGTCGTGACGATGCGGTCGGCGAGCGGCGTTTCACTGCGCGCAATCTCGTTCAGGATCTGGCCGAAACCCATTTGGGTTGAGACCTGCTTGCCCCCCTGTGCCGGCGCGGGCAACGCTTCGGGAACCGGTACCGCCGGTGCAGTGAGCCGGCGCCGGCCCTCGCTGAAGAACGGCGCTTTGGCGATGAGGGCCTCTAGTTCTGCTGGAGGCAACGTCGCCGCAGCCCATTTGTCCCATTCCTCGCCGGGCCGGACGCCCATCCGCTGGCGGAAGCCTTCCATCTGAGCGAGCGTCATCTGGCCGGCATGGTTGTCCTTATGGCCGGCCAACGGCAAGCCATAACCCTTGATCGTGTAACAGATGAAACAGACCGGCCGGTCATGCTGCGAGGCTGCCTCGAAGGCTTCGAGAAGGCTCGGCAGGTCGTGGCCGCCCAGGTTGACCATGAGCCCCTGCAACTCGTCGTCAGAACGGCGTTCGATTAGCTCGGTGACCGGTCCCTGATCGCCAATCTCGTCGAGCAGCCGCTTCCGCCAGGCCGCACCACCCTGAAAGGTGAGCGCCGAATAGAGCTGGTTGGAGCAGCGCTCGATCCAATCGCGCAGCTTTTCCCCTCCCGATTCGGCAAAGGCGGCCTGCTGGAGGGAGCCATGGCGCAGGATCACCACTTCCCAGCCGAAGTTCTTGAATATCTGCTCGAAGCGCTGCCAGAGACCTTCTCGGATGACCGCATCGAGCGACTGACGGTTGTAGTCCACAATCCACCAGCAGTTCCGCAGCCCGTGCTTCCAACCCTCGATCAGGGCCTCGTAGATGTTGCCCTCGTCCATCTCGGCGTCGCCGATCAGGCTCACCATGCGTCCCCCGGATCGATCCTTCATCCAACCGTGGGCGCACACATAGTCCTGCACGAGGGAGGAAAAGAGCGTCTGAGCGACACCCAGGCCCACCGAGCCGGTCGAGAAATCGACATCGTCCACGTCCTTGGTCCGCGAGGGGTAACTCTGGGCGCCCTTGTAGCCGCGGAAGTTTTCGAGTTTCTCGCGCGTCTGATTCCCCGACAGATACTGAATCGCATGGAAGATCGGCGCGGCATGAGGTTTGACCGCCACCCGGTCCTGCGGACGCAGCGCAGAGTAATAAAGCGCAGTCATGATCGTGCCGAGAGAGGCGGAGGACGCCTGATGGCCACCAACCTTGATCTCGTCGCCTTCGCGGACGTGGTTGGCATGGTGGATAGTCCATGCGGCAAGCCACGAGACGCAGCGCTCGATTTGGCTGAGATAGGCGAACTTCGATGTCATCCAATTCTCCGCATTTGACGCCTCGCACCGGTGCTTCCAGATGGGGCTGGCTTCACAGATCGAGTCTCAACACGCCGGTTGCGCGCGATATGCATGGAATGAATCGATGAGTCCGGGCCTCCTTGGACAGGACAGCATCCCGATGGAGCGGCTGCCCTTCCAGAATTCCGCATTCGCAGGTTCCGCAAACCCCGTTCTCGCAGGACGCCATGAGCAGCACGCCAGCGGCGCGCAACGCCGCGAGTGCCGAGGTATCGGCCGCGACAGGAACCACTGTCCCGTCGCGAAGGGTTATCGTGAAAGGTTCGGGTGGCGCACCGTCCTGCTGCGGCGGCTGAAAGGCCTCGAAAATGCACGGTTCCTTCCGGCCAGTGCGATGCCGCCCGATCCACGGCCGCCATGAAGCCCGGTGGACCACAATAATAGAGCTGTGCATCAGAGGAAGGGGTCATAAGCAAGGATTCAAGATTCTGCCTGGTCTCCGGTTCGTCGTCGAAATGCAGCCACACTATGCTGGAGTCGAGCTCCCGCTCGATGACCGACAACAAAGGCATGAGCGCTCGGCTGCGGGTGAAGTAGTGCAGCTCGTACGGCCTACCCTGCCGCTCCAGGGCGCGCGCCATTGCCAGGATCGGGGTGATCCCGATGCCTCCCGCCAGCAGCAGGGTTGGCCCTTCGCGTTGTGCAAGCGGAAAATGATTGCGAGGCGCAGAAACCGGGAGTGTGCATCCGACGGCCACTGCCTCGTGAATCCACGCCGAGCCGCCGCGACCAACATCTTCGCGCTTCACCGCGATTGTGTAGCGGCTCAGATCTGTCGGATCGCCGCAGAGCGAATACTGGCGCACTTTCCCATCAGGCAGATGAACATCAACGTGCGAGCCCGGTTCGAAGGACGGCAGCAGAGGTTTGCGCGTGTGTTTCAGGTCGATGACCAGGACGTCGCCCGGCTCCTTGCGGGCCGCAGTTACAGTGAGCTTCATGATGATGCGGGGCGATGCCATATCGATTACTCGTCAACTGGGAGAATCGGATCCCCGGGGCGGATCACGCCGCCAACCTCGATCGCGCAATTCAGGCCAGAGCGGTTCAGAAGTCCCTCATAGAGACCGGGAATGCCGAGCAGTTGCTCGATATACCTGCAGGGAAAATTCATCCGCGCAGCCCGCAGGACTGTTTCGCCGACGCGGAACCGCTTGCCGACGAGGTGGCCGAGCGGAACGCCTCGGGTAGTCAGATTGCGCCGGTGGTCCTCCGGCTCGAGCTTGGCTTTGAGGCCCGGGACCTTAGGCTCGCCGCGAGCGATCGCCTCCAGAACCTCCATTTCAATCAGCGTCACCTCCCGCACGTCGGGTTTCGGAGAGTAGGTCCCCGTTCTAAGATAGTAACGATCCCCGACAATGCCGCGCCCGGCAATGAGTTGTGCCTCCGTCAACTCCTCCATTTCGTACGATGCGGCTGACGCGACATGGATGTGGGCCAGCGTTCCGTGCCACGTCATGCTTCTTCGCCCTCTATGACCGCAGTCGCGGCGTCCAGCTTCCAGCCGGACTTGGGGGTATCCTCGAGATGTCCGTTTGCCATGTCTGCTTCCGCGCTCCGGGGCAGGGTCACAGCCCGATCCGGCGAAACCTCTGCCCGGGAACTGGCCTGACTGACAGAGCCAGTTTTTGCGATTGTGCCTGATCCAGTCAGCAATCCCGCAGACGCTGAACGTCGCTCTAACCGACAATCAAACCAAGTGGCTTCACGGTCATAACTGAGACGACGCACGGATATTAGGTTCGTCATCATGAGCGCGGTGCCGCGAAAACCTCGCGTTGGACTAGAGCAATTTCCCGTTTCAATCGAAAAACCAGCCAAGCGCCATAGGATGGGCCGGCGATCGTGCCGTCGAAGCCGCAGATCACCGGTCGGTCGTACGCCCGGAGAACCTCAATCAGGTGGTCATGCTCGGAACGATTGTGGCCAAGGGCTTCGATTAGAACTTCATGGCGCAGCTTGCCGGCTGCAGGATTGTGATCCCGGTCAAACTGGACGGATATTCTAGCGTGCGGCCGAAGTGTCCGGAGAGTTCCTTCTCACCCGTTCGACAGCTTCCGTGAGCAACCGAACGCCGTTCTCGATTTGCCCTGTGGTCAAGGCGGAATAGCCCATCACCAGTCCGATCCGGTCGGCGCGGCCTTCATCCGTTTCCCGGCCGTAGAGCGGCGATATGGAATGGACACCCACGCCTTCTCGTCGCGCCTCTTCCACCAGCACGTCCTCCAATGACCGACGGAGGTCCTTGAACCAGACGACGACATGCAGCCCGGCATCAGCGCCTTCGATGGCGATGCGGTCTGCGAACGCGCGTCGAAGGGCGGCGAGCAGGGTCTCTCGGCGCTCGCCGTTCAGACGGCGGACGCGGCGCACATGGCTTTCATAGCCGCCGCTTTCGATGAGCGAGGCCAGGGCCTCCTGCTCCGCCACCGGAGAATGTCTGTCCAGTAGCTGCTTGGCCGTCGCGAAGACGTCTTGCAATTCCGGCGGAACCACTAGGTAGCCGATGCGCAGCATTGGCGACAGCGTCTTAGAGATCGTACCTAGATAGATGACGGAACTGCGGTCCTCCAGCTTGTGCAGCGGGGGCACCGGACGAATGTCGTAGCGGTACTCGCCATCGTAGTCGTCCTCGATCACATAGGCGTCGTTGCGCCGGGCCCATTCCAGGAGCTGATACCGGCGCGAGACCGGCAAGACGCCGCCGAGCGGAAACTGATGCGACGGCGTGACATAGGCCAGCCGCGCCGTGATCCCCTCAAGCAGCTCCGTCTTCATCCCATCTCCATCGACGGCGACAGAAACAGGCCTCGCGCCTGTGCTGGCAAAGACCTGGCGTGCCATTCTGTAGCACGGGTCCTCGATCACGAAGCTGTCGGAAGGATCGAGCAGCAAGCGCGCGCAAAGGTCGAGACCCTGCTGCGAGCCGCTTGCGATGATGATCTGCTCGACCTCGCAGCTCAATGTTCGGGCGCGCCAGAGATAGCTCTGCAGCGCCTGGCGCAGGCGGCGCGATCCGCGCGGATCATCATAGGCCAGCCGCACGGGACGTTGCGCCATCGCCGCGTTCATGGCGCGCTTCCAGATCAGCGCCGGGAAATCGGACGGCGCGAGGTCGCCATAACGGAAATCCACTTTCAACCGGTTGGGCAGGTAATCCGGCCAAGGCGGACTGGCGCGCAGTCTCTCGCCGTAGGCGGAAAGATGAATCGGACCGCCGCGTTTTGAGACGGTGCTGCTCGCCTCGTGACCGATCAGAGAAGATGCAACGCGAGGTCGTGCGCCTTGACGGACTTCAATGAAACCTTCTGCGGCCAACTGTTCGTAGGCGACGGTGACGGTCGTTCGCGAAACGCCGAGGTCGTTTGCGAGGCCCCGCGACGACGGCAGCTGACTGCCGGTTTCGTAGACGCCCCCGAGGATCTGCTCGCGAAGAGATTCATAGATCTGGCGCGCACCCATACCGTGCGAGCGACCGGCACCTGAAGACTGGACCATTTTATTAATTGCCAACTGGACGTTACAAGTGAGCCAGTTTGGCGACTATCTTCCGGAATTCCAAGAAACTTCAGAGAGAGCGATGACCAGCCCCAAAAATCGATCCGAAATCGATGCACCGACGCGGTCCCTGAACGGGGCCGATCTCGCATTCGCCACGCGGGCGATCCATCATGGCTACGATCCGGCCGGCTTTTCCAATGCCGTTCAGCCGCCCGTTTTCCTGACCTCGACCTACGGGTTCGAAAGCGTTGCGGCGAACGAGGCGGCGGCCACACTTGGCGGCAGGCTCTACGCACGTGAATACAACCCAACGACCGAGATCCTTGAAAAGCGGCTCGCCAATCTCGAAGGAGCCGAAGCCGGGCTGGTCGTGGCCTCGGGGATGGCGGCTTTCGGCACGCTAATCCTGTCGCTGCTGTCCCAGGGCGACGAACTCATCGTCCACAAGACGCTCTATGCGAACACGCTCGCCATGGTCGAACAGGCGGTCCCGCGGTTTGGCATCAAGGTCGTTCCAGTCGATCTGTCCGAGCCCAGCAATCTCGATGGCGCGATCACCGACCGGACCCGGCTTCTTTTCTTCGAGACCCCGGTCAACCCGCTGAGCCGCATCCTCGACATCGCCGAAATCGCCGAACACGCCCACGCGCGCGGCGTGAAGGTGGCGGTAGACAGCACCTTCGCCTCGCCCGCGCTCCAGCGGCCGCTGGAGCAGGGGGCCGATATCGTGATCCACTCGCTGACGAAGTATATCAACGGCCACGGCGATGCTCTCGGCGGGGCGATCTTGGGTGACGCGAAAACACTCCACACGCTGCACGAAACGGGTCTGCGCTATATCACCGGAGCAGCACTCTCGCCCATGTCAGCGTTCTTGATCCTGCGCGGGCTGAAGACGCTGACGATCCGCATGGAGCGGCACAGCGCCACGGCTCATTCGATCGCGCAAGCGCTCGAGGCGCATCCTGCGGTGGCCTGGGTGAGCTACCCGTTCCTCGACTCGCATCCCGATCAGGCGATTGCCCGCAAGCAGATGGCCAAAGGATCAGGCATGTTGGCTTTCGGCCTCCACGCCGGGTTTGAGGGCGCACGTCGGATGATGGATCGGCTCAACCTGATCACCCGAGCTGTCAGCCTCGGTGACGCTGACAGCCTGATCTACCATCCGGCCAGTCTGACACGTGCCCGCAAAAGCATCCGCAAGGATGCTCATCTTGCCGAAGGCGTCGGCGAGGACCTTATGCGTCTCTCGGTCGGTCTGGAAGACGCTGAAGACTTGATCGCCGATCTGAGGCAGGCGCTGGACGTGCTCTGATGAGCCGGTTCCCATCCTCGCGTCCAACACTGGCGCCCATGCAGAAATCTGGAGCAACGCAATGGCGTTCCTGAGCGGGCTTTCCGCATTCCCCATTACGCCGAGTGACCGTGACGGCCGGGTCGATACCAAGGCCCTGCGCAAGCTGATTACACGGCTTTGCGCCGCAAAGGTCGATTCCATCGGCCTTCTCGGCAGCACCGGCACCTACATTTACTTCACGCGCGACGAGCGGCGACTGGCCCTCGCCGAAGTTTTGGACGAAGCCGGTGGGCAGACGCCGGTCGTGGTGGGCGTGGGCGCGCTGCGCACCGACGAGGCAGTATGCCTTGCGCAGGACGCCAAGGCCCTCGGCGCTGCTGCAGGGTTGCTTGCGGCTGTCTCGTACACCCCGCTCACCGATGACGAGGTGTTCGAACATTTCTCGACCGTGGCACGCGAAGGCGGCCTTCCGATTGTCATCTACGACAATCCCGGAACGACGCATTTCCATTTCACTCCCGCACTTGTCAGCCGCTTGGCCAAGGTGCCGGGGATCGTCGCCATCAAGAATCCAACCGACAAGAGCGATGCGATCGAGAGCCATCTGGCCGGGCAGAGGAGCATCGTACCGGAAGGCTTATCGATCGGCTACAGCGGCGATTGGAACGCCACCGAAGCCATGATCGCCGGAGCCGACACCTGGTACAGCGTCCTCGGCGGCATCCTGCCTGAGGTCTGCATAAAGATTGTCAAGGCATCGCAGGCGGGCGATGCGGCCGAAGCACGCCGCCTCGACGCCGCATTGACGCCAATCTGGGATCTCTTCAAGCAGTTCTCCAGCCTTCGCGTCATCTATGTGCTCGCCGAATTGCTAAACATTTGCCGCGCCGAACCTCTGCGCCCAATCCTGCCGCTCTCCGCTGTAGCAAAGCGTCAGATCGTCGAGGCGCTGGAACGTTTGCCGGCGGGCACTGCTCGATAAACCGCGAAACCATCCGACAGTGAAAGAACCGTCATGTACGTTCCCCCACATTTCGACGAACCCAGCCAAGAGGCTCTCCACGATCTGATCGAGACGAGCGCCCTCGGCGTATTGATCACCCATGGCAGGAGCGGGCTCGACGCCAATCACATTCCCTTCGAACTCAATCGGGCGCAGGGAAGGTACGGTGCTCTGCACTGCCACGTCGCCCGTAACAACCCGGTCTGGCAGGACGTGTCGACCGGCGATGAGGCACTCGTCGTGTTCCGCGCGGCCGACGCCTATATCTCGCCGCAATGGTATCCGAGCAAGCAGGAGTTCCACCGGCAGGTGCCGACCTGGAACTACCTCGTTGCACATGCATACGGACGGATCACCGTCCGTGACGACGAGAGCTATGTCCGTCACAATGTCGCCAGACTAACCCGCAGGCATGAGGCGGCCCACCCTGACCCATGGAAGATGGGTGACGCGCCTCGGGACTTTATCGATACATTGGTCAAGGCGATCGTCGGGCTGGAGATCGAAATCACCCGCCTAGTGGGCAAAGCCAAGCTCAGCCAGAACAAGGAGCCTCGCGACATTCGCAATGCCGGCGAAATGCTGAACGCCCAAGGCGACCGGCGCGTGGGGCAGGCGATGGTTGCAGCCGCTGCCCGGAAGTCCGAACAGGACTGAGGAAGTTTGGCGGCAATGTGGGTCTGGCCCGGCGCTGTGCCCCCATGGTTCCTGCACCTTATGGGTCTCATCGACATTGCGGGTGGATTTGGAGTGCTTTTACCCGCACTGACTCGAATTCAGCCACGGCTCACCGTCCTGGCTGCACTTGGTTGTGTGCTGCTGCAAATCGCTGCGATAATCTTTCATTTGTCGCGGGGTGAAGCCTCGGTCGTACCGCTCAACATCATCCTGCTCGCCCTTTCAGCGTTCATTCTGTGGGGCCGTGGTAAGAAGGCTCCCGTCCCGCCGCGCGGATGAGAGTCGGAGAGAGTCGAACCGCAAACTGTCCGATTGATCGAAACCCTCACCGCCATCGCCCCCGCCGGTACCTTGAGCAATTTCTAGAACAGCCGCAGGCGCAGATCGACCTGTTGCTTACATTGCCGGGGCAGCGCCGCTGGGCCGTTGAAATCAAGTGTAGCCGACGCCGAAGGTGGAAAAGGGTTTCCATAAGGCCTGCGAGCCTTTGCTCCGCATCGTCGTCTCTCTGGGATCGGAGCGTTTTCCGCTCCAGCATGGGATCAAACATCTAGGCCGGACGCTGCTTGGCGAAAGCATGATGCAACGCCCTGCATTACTTCCGTCATGGCAAGGCCTTAGAAGCTTTAGAAAAGCAGGGCAACGTCGAACCAAGACGGGCGGCCGACGAGAAGCCGAAAAGCTATCCGATAGAACTTGGGCTGAAAGCCCGCCTGGAAAGCGAGTTGAAAGTCTCGCAGAACGGGCAGAGTCCTGCGTTCTGGCGAGACGGAGTTCCAGTAGCTAAAAGCGCAAAGTTCAGCCTCTTGTCGAGCTACCAAGAATACGGTCCGAACTGCATTCGACCCACCGCTGACGTCGGCTCTGTCCGTAGCACCCATGGCAGGCGCCGCTTCCATCGTTCACCTCGCGGCAAAGGCACATCTTTCTGCCACCGTTTCTTGCCGCGCAGCGCCTATGCTTCAGCCTATGACGCCAACAACAGCCTGATCCTGGTCAATCTCATGCGCGCCAACCGCCGCGCAGGATTGTGGAAGCTCTCGCGGGCGGTTTGTAAAACAAACGCCAGGGTCATCAGATCAAGTAGGAAGTCGTCGATCGCCTGGGCGAGTGTTTCTGACTTACCTTTGAACCGATCCAGCAAAACTCGCGCCGTATCGATCGCATCCGCGCTGGCCGTATCGATTAACGCCTCGATCCTCTCGAAACATTCCAATTTCGAAACTCCTCAAAGCTCTTGCCAGGGCGGTTATGCACGAAGGTGACTGCGTAAACCACCCGGCCGACCCGCGACCCCGTCGCTCAAGACCATGAACGCGAGTTAGCTTCATCTGCCTTCACGACCGCCGCTTTGCGTCGTTGGTCCAGATAAGTGCACAATGCGCTGACCACGGCGCGTCGATCCGGTATCCAGCCCGACAATGGCCGTAAGGATGTTTCGTCCACGTTCCGCCGTCGAGCGCGCGAGTCTCTCGACCCTCACTGGAGACCAGAAGATCAACTGTGAGATCGAACAGGACCGCCGCACTGGCAAGTCCTCGGCCGGCAGCCAAAGCTGGCTGAATTATATCTGCGTTCCCAAGAGCGGTAAGGATGCGGCAAAGCCCGGGATATACTGGCGGCCCCTCGAAAGAGCGGGCGAGAACATGGCTCAACCGGACGCCAGTGGCAGATCTCCTCGGGCGACAGGCATGGCCTCAAGCTGAAATTTGAGGACCTTCACGGGGACCAATTCCCTTGCCTCGCCTCGCAGAACCTGTTCCGGCGGATATGCAAGAGCAACCAGGCTTCTGCGACCCTCGCACTCTAATCCAGCCGCTTGTGGATCTCCAATAGAGGATGGAGGGCTGCAGCAGGACGGAAGCAGAACAGGCCTGTTCTAAAGGCTCGTATTCCTAAGCAATACATCACCCTCCACTCCGCGGGGATAGCAGGTCACCAATTCGAACGAAGGCAAAAGATCAAGAATGGCTTGCAGGGACAGCTGCCCTTCATAGAGCTCGTGGTCGCTGTATTCCGTGTAGATAAAGCGCGTGTTGTTCAAGGTCTGTCTGCCGCCAGCAATGACATCTGACTCGGCTCCCTGCACATCCATCCAGATGAAGTCGATCTCGTTCAGTTTCGCTTCGTTGCACCAGTCGTCAAGCCTTCTAGTTTCAACTGAGATGGGGCGATCGAATCGAACCCAATCATGTTCGACAAGATGATTCTTGGGTCGGCGTATCGAGCCAGATTGGTCCCATTCCTTCGCACTTCCATCTGCATTGCTTGGATGGAAATCAATCCTGCCATTTCGGTTACTGATCGCGATCTCAAATAGCCTCACCTTTTCCAGGTACAGATTCATGTGTGCCTTAAAGCGAGCAGCCGCTCGAGGGTCTGGCTCAAAGCAGTAGAGCTGAGCCTTTGGGCAAAGCCTGAGAAAACGTCGGGTATCGGTTCCGTCATTGCAGCCGATGTCCAAGATGACGGGATTGGGCTTTTGGAGGAGTTCAACGATCTGCCGATGCACTTTTAACGAAGATATAGGTTCCCGCGTGCGTTCCATAAGTTCTTGCACGGACCTCTGTATAGAGATTGGTAAGTTTTTTCTAAAAGACCGCAGTATTTCCATTTAACTCCGTCCTCAATGCCTTAATTGCACGCGCGACATCCCTGGGGACGTATGTCAAGCGAACTCCGGGATTGGCACCGCACCAACTTCGATTGCTGTTGAATGGTCCTGCGATGACCGCGCCGGCCCATAAGTCTTTCGGAAGAAGCCAGACGATTTGGACATGGCCGGCGAGTGGCGGCCACGTTCTCAGTTGACCTGTTCTCCCGACAGACGTTTTCCTTATCCGCTATTCTCTGAAATCGGCAAAATCGATTGTGTTGATGGAACGCATGCACACGCTGGATATATGCCTGCCATGCAACTGTTATTGACCGAGAGAGGACTACGTTCGGCGGGTTGCGCCCACGCCGACCCGATCACGGTTCGAGGGTGAACTAAAGGCGCACGATTTCTTCGGGGCCAGTGTAGTGAGCAAACGCAACGCTGACTTCGACCGCGTTCCGCGGAGGTGACATGTCAAACGGCTTCCAAAACTGACCCCCGATTGGAGTGCGCCCCTGGGGGTGGACAGATATCAGGCTGCTGATTTGCCAGTCTGCCGGATGTGTTGATCCTCGAACTGCTGCGGGCTCAGATATCCGAGCGCCGAATGGAGCCTGCGTTTGTTGTAGACCTGACCTGCCACTGAACTGTCATCCAGCGGCGATTAGAGCCTTGGCCGTTTCTGTTACGCCGTAGGGCGCGGGTTGAGCAACCGGCGGAGACGCGAAGCCCTCGTTGAGCGTAGCGTCGGAGCCGATTGCGGTGAAGACCTCGGCGAAGGCCGCCGGGGTCTGATATCCGAGCGAGGAGTGGGGCCTCGCGGTGTTGTACAACTCAGCGACGGAACACCCACGGGACCGACCAACGCGAGCTTCTTTATCCATGGCATCCCTGGGCTGAGCGCCAAGTCTTTATCCATGAAGTGATCGAGAAGGGTGACGCGTCGGTCTTCCGCTGCACCCTTTCTGGCCAGCCATTGCACCGGTGGTTGGAGGTTCCGGCGTGGATGTTCGATCGGGGCCCCCGCGCGAGCTGGCGTATCACTACTGCTCCGCACGTCGACCTTGCCGCGCTTGGCGCCCTGGCGACACTGCTCCGGGACACGGGTGCCCCATCGCAATCGCAGGAGATGGGCGCAGCATTGGGCTCTCACGACGCGAATCGGGGAGATGTCCATGCCGCGCCAGCCCACGACATACCAGTTCGATCTGTTCTCGAAGCTGAACGACGCCGAGACGGTGCAGACGCCGCAATGGCAGGCGCTGCCCGCCGAGACGCGCCGATCAGTGACGAAGCTGATTGTCAGCCTGATTCTCGATCACGTCGACGGCGACCGCTCTCCCGGACGGGAGGAGGTGCGTCATGATGCATGAGAAGATCAGACCGCACCATCTGGAGCGCAAGGCGATCCTGTATGTGCGGCAGTCGTCAGCCCATCAGGTCCTGCACAATCGCGAGAGCAGCGCCCTGCAATATGCGATGCGCGATCGCCTGACGTCGCTCGGTTGGTCTCGCATCGACACGATCGACGACGATCTCGGCCGTTCGGCCGCTGGCGGCGTCGCCCGCGCCGGTTTCGACCGGATGGTCGCAGAGGTTTGTCTCGGCAAGGTCGGGGCGGTTGCGGCACGGGAGGTATCGCGGTTTGCCCGCAATAGCCGCGACTGGCAGCAGCTCATCGAGATGTGCCGCGTCGTCGACACTGTGCTGATCGACCAGGAGACGGTCTATGCGCCGCGCCAGGGCAATGATCGGCTGCTGCTGGGATTGAAGGGCAGTCTCAACGAGTATGAACTCGATCTTCTGCGCCAGCGTTCGCTCTCGGCCCGCTACGAAAAGGCCCGCCGCGGCGAACTCGTTGTTGCAGCCCCTGTGGGCTTCGTAAAGGTCGGTGATCGCCTGGAGAAGGATCCGGATCGCCGCGTGCAGGAAGCCATCACTCTTGTGTTCGACAAGGTCGCCGAACTCGGCAGTGCCCGGCAAGCCTTGATGTGGTTCCTCGAGCATGGGCTGGATTTGCCCGCCAAGCGCAACAATGGCGATATTGTCTGGCGTCGGCCGAACTATGCCACCATCCACCGGATGATCGAGAACCCGATCTACGGCGGCGCCTACGCCTATGGTAAGACGCGTGCTGCGCCCGGATTTGGCCCATCCGCCGTTCGAACAGGTATCCGACGCAGGACGCGCGAGGAATGGCTTGCCCTGATCCCGGGCAACCATGAAGGCTATGTCAGTTGGGAAAGGGCTGAGGCGATCCGCAAGATGGTGAGCGACAATGTGACCACGGGCAGGCATCACGGAGCGCCCAAGCATGGCGACGCGCTGCTGGCCGGTCTTGTCCGCTGCCGGCGCTGCGGCCGCAAGCTCACGGTGCGATACACGGGCGCCAAGCACAACATTCCGCGCTATTCCTGCTGGCGGGGCCTGCTCGACAATGGCGAGCCGCGCTGCATCGCCTTCGGCGGGCTGCGCGTCGACGATGCGATTGAGGGAGCACTCTTACGTGTCGTCGAGCCCGGCGCGATTGCTGCCGCCGCCGAGGCCGAGGCGCAGGCAGCCGGGCGCCGCGACCAGGTCCGGGACGCCCTCAGCCGCGATCTGGAAGCTGCCCGCTACTCCGCCGAGCGGGCTTTCCGGCAATATGACGCCGCCGATCCCGAAAACCGGCTGGTTGCGGCGGAACTGGAGGTGCGATGGAACCGCGCCCTCGCGCATGTCGGCGACATCGAAAGCCGGATCGCTGCCCATGATGCAGCGACACCGAAACCGTCACCTGTGGTGGGAAAGGACATCGCTGCGCTTGCCGGAGACCTTCGCACCGTCTGGTCGGCGCCGACGACGGATGCCAGGCTCAAGAAGCGCATCGTGCGCACCGTTATCCAAGAAGTGGTCGCCGATATCGATGATGAAGCCTCCGAGATCGTCCTGCTGATCCATTGGATCGGCGGCGTCCATACAGAACTGCGTCTGCCGAAACGGCGACGTGGCCAGCGCAATGCGACCTCCGCCGACATCATCGCAGCCATCCGGCAACTGGTGCTGATCGCCAGCGATGACCTGATCGCCGGCATTCTCAACCGGAACGGCCTGGTGACTGGGCATGGCAATCGCTGGACACGGGAGCGGGTCACTGCGCACAGGTCGCATCACAAGATCCCGGTCTTCCGCCCGGCGCTGGACGGCATTGAGCCATACCTCAATCTGAACAAGGCGGCGCGCCTCCTCGGCGTCTCACCGAAGACCCTCAGGCTCGTCGCCGAATCCGGCGAGATCAAGGGTATCCATCCCCTGCCGGATGGCCCATGGATCTTCAAGCGATCAGAACTTGGAAAGCCGGAAGCCCAGCGGATTGTTCGTCGCGCGCGACAAAACCCCAAATACCCCGCGGGATCGCATCCCGATCAGCAAAACCTATTCGCTTCAACGACATAGACAGATGGGTGTTATGAAACAGGATTGTAGTCCTCCGCCCATTCGGCGATGGCGCTGCGGGCGTGGTCGAGGCCGAAGAACAGGCTTTCGTTCAAGAGCTCATCCCGCATCCGGCCGTTGAAGGATTCGATGTAACCATTCTGCATCGGCT
>NZ_JBJACT010000035.1:0-67883 GCF_044778005.1 Mesorhizobium sp. IMUNJ 23033 | reverse complement strand
ACCCAGCTCCCGTCCGGCATCGGCTGATGGCAGATCTGGATTGTCCGACCATCGGCGAGCTTGGCGCTCCAGATCCTCGAGGCATTGCTTGAATTGACCGACCGCGCCATCGTCAGATAAGCGTCGGTCGGCATCGCCGACGTCCCGGCGGCCACGCGGCGCTCGACGATTTCGCCCAGCGTCAAGCCTGGCTGCAGTTCATCGGGGGCAATGCGGTAAATTTCCGCATAGCGCCGGTTGCACAGGATCAGCCGTTCGTCGACACCAAAAAAGCAGATGCCTTGAGAGACATTGTCGATTGCCGTCTCGAATCGCAGCGCCTGGCTTTCGAGCGCCGCGATCGTGGCGCGAAGTTCGCGCTCGAGGATTTCATACGAAGCCGACGCCAGTTTTGTCAGCGCGGCGAGATTGGTCGACTCAGGTGCCTCGGCGGCTCGCCTGGATGGTTTTGTGACCATACAGAGTTCCTCCGATTCGACGCTTGGAGAAAGCCAAGCGAACTCGCTTTCTGACTGAAAGCGCGCATATAACTGATACTGGCCAAAATGTGTTAACTGCGGATGAATCGGTCTCAATACTTAAGGCTATCAGAATTGGATATCTGCAATACTACCCGGCTGTTGAGAGGGGTATCCGTCAAGCCGCCTCAGCATCCGGGAGGTGTCCCCCCCGACCCTACGACCTTGGCCCTGCAGAGCTTCGGACCATGGTCAAGACTTGGACGGCATTAATGGGCTGCGGGTCGCGTCTTTTGACCGGGAGGGGGAGCGGTTATGGGAAAACGCCCCGGAGCGGCAGACCGCCGCGGCTGACCCTTTCCAGGCGCCCTGCCCTCAGGTTAGGAGGGAATTTGCTGGCGCCTCGGACCGGCTGGTTCGACAAGGTTGAGCGTCTTGTAGGCACACCGCCCCGCTGGGTCGCGGTCCAGCGGCTGTGGCTCCTACCCTTGGAGGTGGGGCCCGGTCGACGAACACCGATACGCCAAACCGCCGCGCTACGACCGCACGAACGACCTTGCCCCCGCTGCACAGGGTTGCCTGGGAGCAGGCAGCTCGGCACAGGACGTTCCCTTTGGCTGTCGCGCTTTGGATGGGAACGCCGCCCCGTCATGCCGCAGCGGCCCATCATGCTTCGCCCCTAAACGTCAGTCACCCATCGATGGCGGCAGGGAGCTTAACCTCGGTGGAGTATGACCCCACTTTCGGGCGGCCCGCGTCGAGTAAATTCCGATTGACGGGGCGAGAAGGCCGTGTGCCTCGGCAATTCTACGCACCCCCGCCGCAACGTCGGAAAGGTTCCACATCCACGATCTGCTTTCCGATCAAGCCGTGCTCGCGGATCAGGTATTTCGCCAGTCCGTCAAGACTGGTCGCCAACGTTGACCTGGGGCAGGAGGTAGTTGCAGTCGCCGTCGGTCGTTCAATCACGTGGCACTGGGTCCAGAAGCGCCAGCCTCGCCGAGGCCGCGAAGCTCAGGTTCGGGAGCAAGGCGAAGAGACATATAGGGCTATGAACCGATCGAAAGCAGTCTGAAAACTAGCGGCAAGAAAGCGGCGGCCGGATGTCATGCGACGATCATCCGGCCGGAGGATTCCTACGCAGGTATCAGGACGGCGAGGCGATGCACACCGACCTCCTTGCTTGTGTTCGTCGCCTCGTCAGTCTTGCCCTTGGCGCAGGTGTACACGTCGCCTTCCTTCACCTTGAATTCCTTGTCCGCCTTCTTGATTGTGAATGCGCCGGAAGTAATGGTGCACACCATGTCGTTGTCCATAACGGTCTGAGGCGCGTGTGCTCCGGGCTGAAAGACCACGTCGACAATCGAGATGCTCTTGTAGGCGGGAATGTCGGCGTTGCCGGTGCCGACCTCAACCACTCTGACGCCAGGCGCAATCTCCTTGCCTTCCTTCGGGCCGTATTTCTTGGTCTTTGCAGATGCCGCCAGGGTGAACAAAGGCGATACCGCGGCGGCCGTCACACCAAGAGCAATTGCAGATCTACGATTCATGGTTTTCATCGCGTCCTCCCAATATGTTGGCCCACGCACGAAAGTGTGCGTGATGAGCATATATTAGCACAACCGCAAATAGGCTGCTGAGGATTCCAGAAGCGCAAGCCGCGCCGCGCCAGCGGTCTTCAGAACGCAGCCGGTAAATTCCGCCAGCTTAGGGTGGTTTTGCCGCGCCTCGGCAGTTTACATACCCCCGCCGCAGCCGTCGGAAAGGTCCCACACATCGACGATCTGCTTGCCATCAAAACCATGCTCGCGGATCAGGTATTTTGCCAGCCCGCCATATGTCTTCCAGCGCCAGCATTGGCAGCAGCACGGTCCTTTCTCCTCGGAATTGGCCATCGCGTAGTCATAGGCCTTCTGCTCGTCGCCGCTGAGTTTCGTATCGTAGTAAGGGATCATCTTTTGGGCGATACCGGCCGGGATGTCGTACGGATCGCTCGGGATCATCGCGATGTCGCGGTATTTGGTAAACCCCTTCACCTGGTCGCCATAACGCTTCAGTTCCATCGGACTGCAGCACGAGCCTGTGATCCGCGACATCGCCGGCATGGTAGCAATCGACTCCGTGAACTTGGCCGAGCAGGTGCTGTTGCCATTCTGGCTCAGATCCTTGAAGCGCTTTGCCAATTCCGCATCGTCGGCGGCGATTGCCCAATTCGAATCCTTGAAAAGGCCGGTCAGCGTGGCGGCGCCAAAGACGCCGCTCAAAACCATTCGTCTGTTTGGGCTCCGGACCATGGTGAACTCCTTTCCCGGTTCAGCCGATGCGCGTGAAGATTGGAAACTGCTCGAGTAGCCAGAACGAGAACGTCGACATCTGGCCGGTGATCATGGCGAAGCCCATGCCGATCATGATTGCGCCGGCCGCGAACTGCATGAGCCAGCCGGTCCGGCGCATCGTCTTCAGCCACCGCGCCAGGCCGTCGGCGAATAAGGTGGCAAGCAGGAAGGGGACACCCAGGCCGAGCGAGTAGATGGCAAGCAGGGCCGCGCCCTCGGCCACTGTCGCCGATGCTGCGCCGACGGTCAGGATGGCGCCGAGGATCGGACCGATGCACGGTGTCCAGCCGAAGGCGAAGGCAAGGCCGAGGATATAGGCCGATGCCGCCTTGCCGCCGGGGATGTCGGCGTGAAACCTCGCTTCGCGCATCATCCAGGACGGACGGACAAGCCCGATCAGGAAGATCCCGAACAGGATAACGACGGCGCCGCCAACAAGGTTGAGCTGCATGTGATAGCTGAGCAGCAGCCGGCCGAGGGCCGAGGCGCTGGCGCCCAGCGCAACGAACACGGTCGAGAAGCCGAGCACGAAATAGAGACTCAATCCAGCCGCCGACAAGCGTGCCTTTCGGCCGGGCGCCCCATCCGTTGGCGTTCGGCCGGCAACATATGAAACGTAGCCCGGCACCAGGGGCAGAACGCAGGGCGAAAGAAATGAGACGATGCCGGCCGCGAACGCGGCCAGTACGCCGATATTCGAAATTTCGGGCATGGGGTCAGCACCACGCCATCGTTGACGTCAGGCTCATTTGCCAGCTCTTGCCTGCTCGATCAGTTTCTTCAGGGTCGCAAGGTCGGTCGCGCCGGGAAAGATCTGGTCGCCGGCGATGAAGCCCGGCGTTCCCGTGATCCTCAGCGCCTGGGCCAGCTCCACATTGCGGTCGATCAGCGCCTGGATGTCCGGCTGCTGCATGTCGGTCTTCAGGCGCTCAACGTCGAGCCCGGCCTCGGCGGCGATCTTGAGCACGACCGTCTCTGTCACCCTTGTCCTGGACCCAATGAGCGCCTTGTGAAACGCCGTGTATTTGCCTTGCTTGTCGGCGGCGAGCGCTGCCTTGGCCGCGAACAAGGAATCCGGGCCGAGGATGGGGAATTCCTTGTAGACGACCCTGAGCTGCGGATCGTCGGCCACGGTCTGGTCCATGATCGGCGCCATCTGGCGGCAATAGGGGCAATTATAGTCGAAGAATTCGACCAGGGTGACGTCGCCTTCGGCGTTGCCGCCAATCGGGCTCTGCTTGTCGCGGAAAATGTCGTCCGCGCGCGCCTTGAGCACCGCCTTGGCCTGGGCTGCCTCCGCTTCACGTTGGCGCTGGTCCAGGCTTTGCAGCGCCTGCACGAGAACCTCTGGGTGCGCGAGGATATAGTCGTGTATCCGCTGGTCGAGCTGATCTTGTGACATTTCGCCGGCTGCGTTCGCCGATCGCTGCGCCCCCTCAAAGCTTGCATTGAGCAGGAACCATCCCGTCAGTCCAACAAGCATGAGGGCGCCAAGGATGCTGCCGCGATGTCGGTGCTTTGCTGCTGTGCTCATGTTCGTCTCCCCTTGCATCTGTTCAGGCCACCGGATGCCGACTGGCCGCTGATGAAAAACTCGTCAAAAGAGGCTCTTCAATTTTGCCAGCCAGCCTTCGTCCTGCTCATGGTGCGGACGCTCGACATTGTTTGTGAGCGCATTGACGAAGGTGACGAGATTGACTGGCGCGAAGTTCATGCCGTGGAAGTTCGCCCGCCAGCGGCCCTCCTTGTCGATCACATGGGTGACGATGCCGTGCATCTGGTAGCCGTCATCGGTCAGGCTGAATTTGTGGCCGAAAGCTTCCGCCAGCTTGCGGGTTGTGTCCTCGGGCTCATCCGGCGTGGTGGTCAGGAACAGCCAATTGACCGGGTCGAGCCCATGCGCCGGCCCGTAGTCGCGAAGCACATCCGGCGTGTCCTTCGTCGGGTCGGTGGTGATGGTGACGAAGGTGACCTGGTCCTTCATCGGCGTGCCGTTCACCATTTTCTGGATCTCGGCGATCTTCTCGGCGTGCAGGGGGCACACATCCGGGCACGAGGTGTAGATGAAATGGAAAACGACGACCTTGCCTATGAGGTCGGCCGGCCGCACGATGCGCCCGTTGGCGGTGCGCAGCGTGAAATCTGGCGTCGGCTTGTCGGTCTGCTGGAAATATTTCTCGTCTCTCTGCAGCATGGCGTCGACTTCATCGAGCGAATGTGCTCGCGCGCCATGCGCGAAGCCGACGGCCAATACCGTGAGCGCGACCAGTCCGAGCAGCGCGCGCATCCATTCCCTCGACTGGACGCGAGGGGCCGTCGGCTCGCCCTGAACCTGGACAAGCATCAGCCATTGCCTTTCATGTCAGCCGAAGGCACTTTCGGACTGTCGGCGCCTTGCTGCTCGGTAACGTTCTCGGTCGAGCACGATCCGCCCCGGTTCATGCACAGGCCAAGCGCGCACATGGCCACGCAAGGCAGCAGGCTGAGCAGCACCGGCGCGATGCCGGCTGCGACCAGCCATGACCAGTTGAAGGCAAGGCTGGCGATGGCAATGGCCGCGCCGGCGGCTATCAGGCCGCGCCGCCCGCCGAAAATGGAGCGGACGATGGACTGGACATCGCGGCTTGGCGGTGCCTGCCGAGCCTGGGTCCGTTCTGTTGTCGTCATGTCATTTCCTTTCTCATTTGGCGGCGATGCGGCCGCGGATGAAGTCGACCATGTCGGGCGCATCCCATTCGGCAGGGCCGATCAGCCGGCCAATTTCCTTGCCGCTACGGTTGATCAGCAAGGTCATCGGCAAGCCCACCGAGCCGAGCGCGAACATGGCTTTGGCCGAAGTGTCGATGTTGAGGGCAAGGTGCTGAATGCCGATCTCGGCGTAGAATTTCTTCACGACATCCGGGCCTTTCCGGTCCATCGACAGCGCGACGACCTCGAAATCCGGCCCGCCGAGCTTGGCCTGCAGCCGGTCGAGCGTCGGCATCTCCTTTCGGCAGGGCGCGCACCATGTCGCCCAGATGTTGAGCAGCACCACTTTGCCGGAATAGTCGGCGAGCGTTCTCGGCTGGCCCGCGCCATCCGCGAAGCTGATCTCCGGCACCGCTGCGGGCGCGTCGAGAACGGCGAAGTTTTGCGGCGCCTCCGCCGCCGATGTAGGCAGCGCCACGGCGAGCAACACGCCGAGGAGGGCGAGGGCGAGCATCTTCATGGTTGCTCCTCCTTCGCTTCGGCGCGCAGCCGCTCGACGAGCGGCAGGATCGTCTTGTTGAGAGCCTCTTCAGTCACTGCGCCGATGTGCTTGTAGGCGATGCGGCCGTCGGCGCTCACCACGAAGGTTTCCGGCACGCCGTACACGCCCCAGTCGATGGCGACGCGGCCGTTCAGATCGGCGCCGGTGCGCGTATAGGGATCGCCCATCGTGTCGAGCCATCGCGCGGCATCAACAGGCCTGTCCTTGTAGTTTATCCCATGCAACGGCACCGTTCCGTCTGCCGCCAGTTGCATGAACACGGGATGTTCCTCACGGCAGGGCAGACACCATGATGCGAAGACATTGACCAGCGAGACCTCGCCGCGCAGGTCACTGCTCGACAGGCCGGGCGTGCGGCCCTGGACAGGTGGAAGGCTGAATGTTGGCACCGGCTTGTCGATCAGCGCCGACGGAATATCCGCTGCGTTGCGGGTCAGTCCCCAGCCGAGCAGGACCGCCATGCCAGCGAAAATCAACGCCGGCAGGAAGACGGCAAGCCGTCGCCGCATTGCGTGCCGGATGGCCGGCGGTTCCGCATCGGATCGGGTGACGTCACCGCTGGTCATGATTCCCTCGTCCGATCGACATTCCGCGGCCGGTAAGCACGTATCTCGCCAGCGCCGCGACGGTAAGCACCAGAAGCAGCAGGAAAAGCATGCCGGCGGCGGACAAGAACATCATGGCGAGCCAGGTCCTGGCCGGGCATTCTGGCATGTTGGCCAACATCGCCGTGCCCTTTCACTCTGTCGCGTAGACGGTCGGCGCCTTGCCGTCCTTAGTGAAGGCGTAGATCGTCCAGGTTTCGCTTTTTTCGCCGCCCATGCCGGGCGCACCCGCCGGCATGCGTTCGCTGTGCTGCCGCAAGACCTTGCCGTAATGATGGTTCCGCCGGCGCAATAACCATCGCCGCTGCCGACCCCGTTCCTGCTCGGGCGAAGTACCCTGCCCGAACCATCCCCTGCAAGACCCAGCGCTCTCGTCTGACGCCGTTTCAGCCGTCCCGCGGCTAAGTTCCGGCGCCTCAATCGATGGCTCGCCGTCGATCGAGATCGCAAAGGGCATAAGGGTGAATTCCGATTTCAGTCATTTCATATCCGCGGGCTTCTCGTCGCGGCGACGGGCCTTGCCGTTTCCGCATCGATGCGCCGGGCATAGTTACTGGCTGCCCTATCGATGAGCGCCGGATCAGAACCGCGCCGAGCCAGGCCGGTTCAGCGGCCCGGATGGGCCGCATACCCCGGTGTGGGCCTATGACGGCACCATCCCCGGCTCGACGCTGCGCCGGCGCCAGGGCCAACCGGTTGCCAATGCCGGTGTTAGAAAGTGTATGGCGGACTGGCAAACACCTGATCCATGAACGCGGTTTTAGCGGCAGGCAGATCGTCGACATATGGAACCTATCCGACGGCTGCGGCGGGGGTATGCAAATTTGCCACGAGCCTTAGTTCGACGTGATCTGCCATAAAGCAACGCCGGCGAGCGCAAGTCCGGCGGCCCCTTCGATGGTTCGGGAGATAGTATCGAACCGGCGCGGTTGGCTCGCGAAAAAATGCATCAGACGTTCTCGAAACAGGATCGACAAAACCGCTACGATCGACAGCGTCAGCGCTACCCCCATCATCATCACGAACGCAAAAAGAATGCCGGCACCCGGTACGCCCCGCGAAATGGCGAAGGTCATCACAAAGAGCGTCAGCGGGCATGGGATCAGGCCTGCCATGACGCCAACGGCCTCACCTTCATGTTTGTGGTAATGACCGTGGCTCAAAGCGCGCCAGAGCATCCAGATACCGATTAATCCGAGCAGCCCGCGACTGATATCTTCCAGCAGCGGCGCCCGGCCGACACTGCCGAGGGCTATCGAGACGAGCGGCAGCGACAGGACCGCGATCAGCACGGCGATCGTGACGTGCGTAAAGGAGAGAGTGAGCGAGACGAGCAAACCCCGCCCGATCTTCGCCTCCGAACCTGCAAGATACGTCGCCAGGACAGCCTTGCTATGTCCAGGCGTCAACGCATGGGCCGCTCCAAAGATGACGCCCATCGGCAGGAAGGCCATAAACGCCAGCCAGTCGCCTGCCACTGAGAGCAGCTTGATCTGCTCGCCGAGCGTCAGATAGATCGTGCGCTGAAATTCGACAAGAGTTTGAAACATCATGCGAGAATAGCAGAAGCCTGCCGCTCGCTGCGTCCGTCAGTGCTTGTGACCGTCATGTTCGCCATGAGCATGTTCATGGGAGTGTGGATGGTCGTGCTCTTCATGTTCGGCCGAAAACCGGATGTTGGCAACCGCGAGCGCCGGCATGTGCTCGAAAAGCTCGTCTTCCAGCGCTGACGTGATCTTGCTGGCCTCCGAGACGGGCAAGGCTTCATTGATGGCAATGGCAATGTCAGCGTGCAGCTTATGGCCAATCCATCGCGCCCTGGCATCGACAATACGCGCTCCCGGCACATGCGCGGCGGCGTGCTGGATTTCGTCCATCACGCCGGGCTCTATGCCGTCCAACATACGGGTGAGCACCGAGCGCGCCGACTGCCAGACAATGCCGAAAATGGCAATCGTAATGAGCAGCCCGACAATCGGGTCGGCTAGTGGAAGGCCGAGCCAGACGCCGAAGGCTCCGGCGACGACGGCAAGGCTGGTGAGCCCATCGGTGCGGGCATGGTAGCCGTCGGCGATGAGCGCAGCGCTGTTGATTTCGCGACCGACGCGGATGCGAAACACCGCAACCGCCTCGTTGCCGAGAAAGCCGACAATGCCTGCCGCCGTCAGCCAGCCAAGATGCGTCACAGTCTGCGGATTTATCAGCCGCTCAATGGCCTGATAGCCGGCAACAATGGCACTGAACAGGATGATCAGGACGATGATGATCCCGGCCAGATCCTCAACCCGGCCGAGGCCGTAGGTGAACATCTTGGTAGGCTTGCGCCGCGCCAGCATGAACGCGATCCATAACGGAATCGCGGTCGTGGCGTCGCCAACATTGTGGATCGTATCGGCCAGCAGCGCCACGCTGCCCGACAACACAACGACGACCATCTGCAACGCCGCCGTGATGGCCAGGATGACGAACGACCATTTGATCGCCCATATCCCCCGGTCCGTTGTCGCGATCGTCGCGTCGATGACCCCGTGGGTGTGGCCGTGGGCACCGTGATCGTGGTTATTCCCACTATGATCGTGTCCGTGCGAATCAAACCCAACCCAGTCGAGAATGCGTGTCCACATGCTGTCGCTCATAGATATTTCGCCAGTTGCTTGAGCTCCTTGAGTGCATTGCGCGAGCCCCCCGCTTCGGAGGTGTCATCAAGGCAATGCTCGATATGATCGTGGATTAACTCGCGTTTGGCGTTGCTGATCGCGCTCTCGACAGCGTGGAGCTGCTGAGCCAATTCCACGCACGCCCGCCCCTCTTCCAACATGGAAAGGACAGCTGCGAGATGGCCGTGCGCCCGTTTGAGGCGGGTGATGATTTCAGGGTGCGACGTGTGTTTCATAAGACTGTATCCTATCCTGGAGGGGAGGATATCGCGCCATAGGGACATCCTTTTCGTAGGCGGTTCGGAACGAGACGTCAGAGATCATAAGGACGGCTGCGCGAAACTGCAGCAGTAGGCCACCGGCATCACGCCCAAGGAGGAGTGCGATGGATGACGCGACAAAGGCGTCGCAGCTTTCACTCTTTCACATTTGTTCCTATTGATTTGCAACGGCCGTAACATTACTGAGAAGCTATGGTATCTCTTTCCTGGCTTCTCCTGACCTACAAAGTTCCACCCGAGCCGGCCGCCAGGCGCATCGCGCTGTGGCGTAGGTTGAAGGGCATGGGCGCGATCTATCTGCAGAACGGCGTCTGCCTGCTGCCCAAGACCGATGATCACGTGCGCCGGCTTAAAATGCTTGAGAACGATGTTTCCAAGATGGGGGGCGAGTCCGTCATCCTGGAAACGGTCGCTCTCGACCGAGGCCAGGAGGACAAGGTCGTCACGCGCTTCAAGGCCGATCGCGATGAGCAGTACCGCGAGTTTCTCGGGCGGTGCGCGGATTTCGAGCTCGAGATCGCCAAGGAGATCGCGATCAACAAATTCACCTATGCGGAACTCGAGGAGGAAGACACCGACCTGAAAAAGCTTCAGGGCTGGCTGGAAAAGATCAGGAAGCTCGATTTCTACGGCGCGACATTGGCCGAGGAAGCCGCCGAGCGACTGCGTGCTTGCGAGGTTTTGCTCGACAGCTACGCACAACGCGTCTTCGACGCCCATGACGAGAACCGGTAAGGCCGGTCATGACAGCGGGAGGTCCCCAATAGTGACGGAGACAATTACCCGTCCCTCAGCGTGGCAAGGTATCCCGGCCGGCATCTGGGCGCTCGGCTTTGTCTCGATGCTAATGGATATCTCGTCCGAAATGATCCACGCCCTGCTGCCCGTCTACATGGTGGCGGTGCTCGGCACCTCGGCTCTCACCATTGGCATCATTGAAGGTATCGCCGAGGCGACCGCCTCGATCACCAAGGTGTTCTCTGGTGCGCTCAGCGATTGGCTCGGCAAGCGCAAGATTCTGGCCGTGCTCGGCTATGGTCTTGCGGCTGTCACCAAGCCCATCTTTCCGTTGGCGCCCACGGTCGAATGGTTGGTCGCGGCACGCTTCATCGACCGGATCGGCAAGGGCATCCGCGGCGCCCCGCGTGACGCCCTGGTCGCCGACATCGCACCGCCGCACCTGCGCGGCGCGAGCTTCGGTTTGCGCCAGTCGCTCGACACGATCGGCGCTTTCATCGGTCCGCTCCTCGCCATCGGCCTGATGTGGCTGACAGCCGATCATTTCCAGACGGTGTTCTGGATCGCCGTCATTCCGGCATTCCTTTCGGTCGGACTGATCCTCGTCGCCGTCAAGGAGCCCGAACGGTCGAACGCATTGCGCCGCGTTCGCATGCCCCTGCATCGTGACGAGCTTGGCCGTCTCGGAGCGACATATTTGGTGGGTGGTCGCGATCGCCGCCGTATTTACGCTTGCCCGCTTCAGTGAGGCTTTTCTGATCCTGCGGGCGCAATCCATCGGCCTGCCGCTGATGCTGGTCCCTGCGGTGCTGGTGATCATGAGCCTCGCCTATTCGCTGTCGGCCTATCCGATCGGCATTCTATCCGATCGCGTGGATCGGGTGACGATCCTGATCCTGGGCCTGGTGCTGCTGCTGGTCGCCGATCTGGTCTTGGCCCTGGCGCCGGAAGTGATCGGGCTCGCCATCGGCGTGACGTTCTGGGGTCTGCACATGGGATTCACGCAAGGGCTGCTGGCGACCCTGGTCGCTGAAGCCTCGCCGTCGGAGCTGCGGGGAACCGCTTTTGGCGTGTTCAACCTTGTCACCGGCCTTGCGCTGCTCCTCGCCAGCGTGATCGCCGGCGCGCTTTGGGATCAAGCGGGGCCGCTAGGCACCTTCCTGGCAGGAGCCGTCTTCACCGTGCTGACTCTGGCAGGATTGTTTGCCATCCGCGGCCATCTGCGAGGACCGGGATATGTCCTGAACACCGCGCCACCCCGCTGATCCTTATCCATCAATCGCCTCCAAGCGCGCACATGCGCCGACTCTGGAGACCGAACTTAGGAGCTGCCTATGTATGAACTCGACGCCGCGGTGACACATGCAATCAACGGGTTGGCTGGACGAAGCGCGGCCGTCGATTTTCTGATAATCTGGATTTCCACGATCGGCGTCCCACTTCTGGTGCTGGCCGTGGCCGTTCAATGGTGGCGGCACACAGACAGACCGCACACCCGCCATGTCCTTGTCGCGGCGGGGTTATCGTTCCTTCTCGGCTTAGCCCTCAATCAGCTTATCCTGCTCTTCATCCACCGGATGCGTCCGTACGATGGCGGTGTGACCAATCTCCTGATTGCCCGCAGCGGCGATCCCTCGTTCCCTTCCGACCACGCGACGGCGACCTTTGCCATCGCGGCGGCGTTCCTTCTGCATGGCATGCGGCGCGTTGGGTTGTGCTTTGTCGCTGCAGCCATGCTCATCGCATTCTCGCGCGTCTATATCGGAACCCATTACGCCAGCGACGTTCTGGGAGGGGCGCTGACCGGGGTTATTGCCGCCTTCGCCGTTCGCGCAGTCTATTGGCAGGGCACCCGCATCGACCGCCTCGTCACCGGCATTCTATAGGACGCCTTGGGATGCTGACGTCCCTGGTCTCATCGGTGGTCGAATTGCTGACGGCGCACCCGCAAGTGGCCTATCTGGCGGTGTTTCTCCTGGCGCTTTCGGAGTCGATCCCGATCATCGGCGTCGTCATCCCTGGCACCGCCGTGATCCTCGCGCTCAGCACCCTGGTGCCGAGCGGCGTATTGTTGCTCTGGCCGTTGCTGGCGGCGGCCACTTTAGGCGCCATCGCTGGTGATGGTTTTTCATTCTGGCTCGGGCACCGATACCATCGCGAAATTCTTGGCCTCTGGCCTCTAAACCGGCACCCCGAACTGATTGAGCGCGGCGAAGCGTTTTTCGCACGTCACGGCGACAAAAGTGTTTTTCTCGCACGCTTCACACCGGGCGTCCGCGCCTTTATTCCCCTACTCGCCGGCATGCTGGGAATGTCGGTGAGACGGTTCTATGCCGTCAATGTCGCGTCGGCGCTCGCCTGGGCGCCGTCGCATATCCTGCCCGGTGTGCTCGTCGGTGCCGCCTTCGGCATTTTCGGTGCGGCAGCAAAGCCGCTGGCTATCCTGCTGATCGTTCTGGTCGTAGCAGGTTGGCTGGCTCTGCATGTCGTGCGCTGGACGTTGCGCCGCGGCATACCCCTCCTCATTGTTGGTGTGGAACGGCTGCGGACCTGGGCCGATGCCCACGACACCTGGCTCAGCCGCAATCTCGCCAGTTTGCTTGATCCGTCGCAGCACGAGGCACGGGCTCTCGCATTGCCGATGGTTCTGCTCATTGCAGCAGAGCGGGCGAAGCGCCAGATCTTCGTCGATGGCCTGTTGGTGGGGGACAAGTCGCCGTGGCCCAATGAAGTCGATGTCTTGACGATCCGCAGCGACATAGTCACGGAGGCGGCGTTCTTTCATCGCGCCACGCGGACCCTGATCCTTACCGACCTGATCGAAAATTTCGAACCAAAGCGTATTCGAAACTGGTTCCACAGACTGCTTATGAAATTGGGCGGTGTTACCGACCCGGACGGAAAAGCTCCCATCGAAATGCGACTCAGTTTCTTCCGGCGCCGTAGGTCTTTGCGACTAGCCGTTCGTCGCATGATCGCCTGGAATCCCGAGCGCGTGATCATTTCCCACGGACGCTGGTATGAGGCGAATGGCGTCGAGGAACTCAGGCGGGCTTTCCGGTGGGTCTTGTGACACGTCACTGCGGGATTCCGCATAAGATGCAAAGCATTTGCGCGAGGCGCATCTTTTGGTCAACCGGCCGCTCGAAATGCCCGTGTAGGCCCAGTCTGGAATCCTATGTCGACCTAAGGGCGGGCCGGGGCATCGCCGTGGTGCGACAGCATCCCGCCTTGAGCGACAGTGCCTGCGGCGATTACGAGGCGGGCCATGGATAAGTTGCATATCGTTCTCTGGCTAATGCTTGCGGTGCTGATCGCGATCGGCATCTATCTTTTGTTCTTCGCCCAGCCTACGCGCCCAGCCTTCAACGTTTTGGCCGACATCATCTTCGCCTAGGTCGGCAGACTTCTGAACGCCGCCAGAAATTTGGCTCCTGCGGAATAGTTCACTACCATGGTGCACGCGGCGAAGATGCATACCCTATCGCCGGCATCAGCCTTTAAAATTGATCGGAGTCTGACCGCCTTTCGCCATCTTCTGGCGTGCGCCGCCATTGCCCCAAACGAGCGGTGTCTTTGCGGCGAGTTCTTCCAGTCGACCGACCTTTCCGACGATGGTGTCGACGAAATCTGCGAAATCGCAGCGCTGACGCGAGGTCATTGACCATGCCGGCGCGCTGCAGCTCGTCGCCGCTGTTTATACCCAGGCGACTTCGGTCGATTCCGCACGCCGTCTTCTTATCGCCTCGGCGATGAACACGCGCGACAGCGCGTGATAGAGCGGCTCGTGCGAGATCATACGCGCCGTGCCGTAGCCCAGCATCGAGGCCAGCATCAGCGCGATGACGTTGTCGTGATTGCCGGTCATCTCCAGGATGATGACGAAAGCCGTCATCGGCGCCTGCACCACTCCGGCAAAATAGCCGGCCATGCCAAGCAGCGCGGCGGACCCTGTGCTGGCGCCGAACACAAGGCCAAGCGAGCTGCCGATGCCGGCGCCCACCGCCAGGGACGGCGCGAAGATACCGCCCGGAATGCCCGAGATCATGGACAGCAGCCCAGCCGCGAATTTCTCGACGAAGAAGAACCAGGGCAACGGGGTGCCTTCCACCGCGCCTCGCGCCTGCGCATAACCGGTGCCGAAAGTCAGGCCGCCCGACGCGATGCCGATGATCGCCACCGCCAGCCCGCAGACCGCCGCGACCACCAGTGTGCGCCGCAGAGGCTGCAGCGCGTTCCAGCGCCGAATCCGCCGCGTTGCTTTCAGCGCCAGCAGCGAAAACAGCGCGCCGAAGCCGCCGCCGATGATCCCGCAGGCCACCACCAGCGGCCAGTCGGCGGCAAAAGCGACGGTTTCCCGGGCGACACCGAAATAGGTGTAGTTGCCCAGCAGCCCGAGCGATGCGAGGCCGGCCAAGATCACCGCCGTCAGCACCAGCCCGTTGGTACGCGCCTCGAAGGTGCGGCCCATTTCCTCGATGGCGAAGACGACGCCGGCGAGCGGCGTGTTGAAGGCGGCTGCGATGCCGGCAGCAGAACCGGCGAGGATAAGGCCCCGCGCCTGCGCCATGCCGCCCCAGCGCGCCACCTGCAGCATCAGCGACGCGCCGACCTGCACAGTCGGGCCTTCGCGGCCAATGGAGGCGCCGCAGAAAAGGCCAACCACGGTGAGTGCGATCTTTCCGACGACTAGCCGCAGTGAAAGAATGTGACTGCGGTCTGCGTCATCGCGCAGATGCCGGGCGGCGATCGCCTGTGGAATGCCGCTGCCCTGCGAGCCGGGAAAGAAGACGTAGGCAAGCCACGCGCACAGGACGAAACCGAGTGGTGTAATGGCGAGCGGCAGATAGCTGCGCCAACCGTCACTGTCGCCGGTGATCTGATGGAACAGCGCCTGCGCTTTGTCAGCCAGAACCGCGAATAGCACACTGATCAGGCCGATGGCTATGGCACCTGCCCAGAAGACCAAGCGCGGCTGCCAGACACGCCGCGAACCCCACATCGCGCGCGAACGGCGTACCATTCGGGACTTTGTAATCTGTCGAGTCACGGGAGGCTGTCCTGTTGGGCAAGAAGCACTCCTAGCACGAAGCCTCTGCTCAAATCGACAACATGTCCGCCGGCGCCACCTGCCAAGGTCAGCATAGCGACGATTTTAGACAGGAAGCGCCCCGTACCGGCAGCAGGGGCGATATCGTGCCGCGGGCGGAGAGTGGCGAGGAAGACGGCCGCGGCGACGGCTTCCGCGAGCGCTGCGGCGCCCCACCCGACGGTCGAAAGCGATGCCGAGCGCGGCCGCGCATCGGCCTCCAGCGCCTTGGTCGTTCGTATCCATCTCAGTCCCGCCGAACCGTTTGGCGATCGCCGCCAAGCCCCGATGCAGAGCGACCTGGACAGCCGTTTCGCTCATGCCTTGATTGCCGGCCGTTTCGCTGATCGAACGGCCATTCACGGAAACCGCCGCGGCCCACGGGGGCCTTTGTTTCTGCGTCGGCAAAAATTAGTCCAAGCCGCCACGAGCGGCGATCACGGATTTGTGTTGCGGAGGGGATGTAACACACGGGCCCGCCGGATCGAACTGATTACTGCGCGCTTGAGGAACGGCGCGTGCAAAACCCAACGGGAGAAGAAAATCATGCCTACGAAATCAACCGTGAGCGTTGCAATGCTGGCCGGCGCAGTCGCAACCGCGCTTGCATCGTTTGCCGCCGCTGCCCCCATGTCGGAAGCCGACGTGAAGGCGGCGATGGATGCAGGCAAGGAGAAGTGCTTCGGCGTCGCCTTGAAGGGACAGAACGACTGCAAGGCTGGCGCCGGCACAACCTGCCAGGGCACCTCGACCGTCGATTACCAGGGCAATGCCTGGAAGTTCGTCGACGGCGGCACCTGCACCACAATGCAACTGCCCGGCGACCGCAAGGGATCGACGACGGAGCTGACTCGCGACGTCCCGTCGTAAGCAATGCCTGCCGGAAAGCGAAGACAAAGATGAACGGACTGGTCATTCACCCAGCGTCCCGCGTGTCGGAAACCTCGCGCTTTCCGGCGCACCCCGTCGCCGGTCTAGCCGGCACCAGTTTCAAGCACGAACATCTGCCCGCGATCTTGACCCGCGGCAAGCAGGACGGTTTCTTCGAGGTCCACGCCGAAAATTATATGGGCGCCGGCGGCCCGCCGCACGATGCGCTCGCGCACATCCGCCGTGACTATCCTGTCTCGCTGCACGGCGTGTGCATGTCGATCGGCGGACCGCGGCCGCTGGACCAAGTGCATCTTCTGCGTTTCAAGGCGCTCGTCGAACGCTATGAGCCGGCGCTGGTTTCCGAGCATCTCGCCTGGTCGACCCATGACACCACCTACTACAACGATCTCCTTCCTCTCCCCTACACGGCGGCAACCGTTTCCCGCGTGGCGGACCACATCGAGGAGATGCAGGAGGGGATCGGCCGAGCGATCCTGCTCGAGAACCCCTCGACCTATATCCTTTTTCCGGAATCGACGATGAGCGAGACGGAGTTCATCCGCGAGCTGGTGCGGCGTACCGGTTGCGGCCTGCTGCTCGACGTCAACAACGTCTTCGTCTCGGCCACCAACCATAGCTATTCGGCACTTTCCTATCTCGCGGATTTCCCGCTCGAGCATATCGGCGAGATCCATCTTGCCGGGCACGCCGTGCAGGAGGATGACGAGGGCGACCTGCTACTCATCGACAGTCATGACGGCCCGGTGGCCGACGCGGTGTGGAAGCTGTTTGATATCGTGATTAGCCAATGCGGGCCGCTCCCGACGCTTGTCGAATGGGACAGCGACATCCCCGACTGGCCGGCGCTCGAGGCGGAGGCTGTCGCCGCGCAAGCGATCCTCGACCGCTATGGGCGCAGCTACATGCTTGGAAAAGCCCATGCCGCGGAATGAGTTCCAGTCGGGCGATCCCGGCAGCCGGTCTGACTATGCCGCGGCATTTACGGCCGGTCTGCTCGATCCCGACAGCGCCCCACCTGACGCTGTTTCGGGGCCGAATGGGAAGGCTGCCGTCAAGCGATATGCCGTCTACCGCAACAACGTGACCGTCAGCCTGATCGACGCGCTGGCCGCCAGCTTTCCGGCGACGCGGCGCATCACCGGCCCGGAGTTCTTTCGCGCGATGGCGCGCTTCCATATCCGCGAGACGCCGCCCACCTCGCCACTGCTCTTCGAATACGGCCGCGACTTTCCCGATTTTATCGAGGGCTACGAATATGCCCAATCGATGCCCTGGCTGGCCGACGTAGCGCGCATAGAGCGGGTTTGGCTCGACGCCTATCACGCCGCCGATGTGCAACCGTTGGTTTCCGATGCGCTGGCGTCGATCCCGCCCGATCGATTGGCCGATACCGTGTTCGTGCCACATCCGGCAACGCGTGTCCTGCGCTCACTCTATCCGACAGTGACGATTTTCGCGGCAAACCGGAGGGGCGGCCCTGTCGGGCACATCAAAGCGACCGGGCCGGAAGATGCGCTGGTCACGCGGCCTGGCCTCGAAGTCTTTGTCCGCCACCTGCCGCCCGGCGGTGCGGTGTTTGTCTCGCATCTGATCTCGGGCGAGCCGCTGGGCGCAGCGGCCACAGCGGCTTTTGCGGAGAGCACCGAATTCGACCTTTCCGCAAACATTAGCGGCGTGCTGGAGGCGGGCGCCTTTACCGCGCCATACCAGGGAGGTTCTGCATCATGAACAGCGAGCGAACCGCGAGCGGCGGTGCCGAGCCTCGAGGCATTTCAAGCCTGTTCGAGCGGGTGAACGCGGCCCTGCGCACGATTGCCACGCCGTCTCTGACCCAGATCGTCCTTCGCTGCGCGCTTGCAGTCCCCTTCTGGCGGTCAGGGGTCAACAAATGGGACGGCTTTCTGCAGCTGAACGATGTCGCCGTCCTGCTTTTCACTTCGGAACTCAAGCTGCATCTGCCGGGCGGACCTTACGACTTCCCTGCTCCTGGGATCGTGGCCTTCGCCTCGGGGTCGGCGGAAATCCTGCTGCCAATTCTCCTTGTTCTCGGCCTGGCGACCCGACTGGCGGCATTCGGGCTGCTCCTGATGACGCTGGTCATACAGCTCACCGTGCCGGACGGCTGGCCGCTGCACATTACCTGGGCGGCTATGGCGCTTGGCATCATGGCGTGGGGACCAGGGCGGATTTCGCTCGATCACTGGATCGGCACTCGCAGACGCTGAGCTATCCGACTTAACACGTGCCCGAGTTCGATCAAGCATGGGTTTCAAGCCTTTGGGCAGTACCCACCATCATGTAGAAATGTGCGTCTTCATCAGGCGTGTGGCCAGAATGCTGGCGGCAATGACGTAAGCCAGGCAGCCCAAGGCTTGCGCGCTCAATGAGGCGGGTCGAACCTTAAATAGGCGATGCGCATCGGCCAAGCGCTCGCATCGTGCTGCCCGCCTTGGCATCTCCAACAGAGCCGTTCGCGTTTTCTTTTGGCGGCTCCCACTCGAACCAGCCTCAAGCGTCAGGAAACATCCCGCAGATGGACCGCCGCGGTTCGTGCGCACATGGCCAGTGACACCGCACCTGGATCGGGGTGGCCGATGCTCCGTTCCGCCAGCGGGCGTGCGCGACCGAGCTTCGGGGCGAGCGACGACGTCGCATCAGCCGCCAGCGTCGCCGCGTTGGCAGCATGGCCCCAGGCATCCGCCAACGACTTTCCGGATGCGACCCCATTTTCCAGCGTCTCCACGAACGGCACCAGGGCGTCGACCAAAGTTTTGTCACCGATGTTCGCACCTCCTAACCGCGTCACGCCGTCTAGCGCGAGCCGCGCTCCTAGGACGACCGCCTCTGTCGTCACAGCTTCATCGTCGCTGAAGCTGCTACTCCACGACCGGAGGAGCAAGCCCCAGATTGCCCCGGACGTGCCCCCTGCCCTGTCGGCCCAGCCATCACCGGCCGCGGCTAGTACACTCGCGGCGCCGGCACCGGCTGCCGCCGCGGCCGAAGCGGCGGCGGCAGCGGCGACCGACCCGCGGCTCATGCCTTGCCCATGATCCCCGTCGCCGGCTACGGCGTCGATACGGCCGAGTTGCTCCTCGGCGGTGTTCAGCATCGCAGAGACCCGCTGCATCATTTTGGCGATACAGGCGCCGCTCGCCTTGGACGCTTCGGAAGCCGGCCCGTAAATCGGTTGTCCTTCCGCACCATTTAGGACGTCCGTGGCCGGCTTAACGGCGATCACCGCGCCTTTGCGCAGGACGGGCGCATCGCTCGGCGCGCGCCAATAGATCTCCAATTCGTCATCGAGCCACAACAAAGTCAGCGAACACCCCTGCATGTCCAAGCTGGTGACGAATTCACCGGCTTCGGGTTCGACCGCCTCGAGCCCTTCTGCCTTGAGCTCCGAAGCAATTGCCTGCCACAGCACGAAGAGCTCCTCGTATTTCGTCGAGCCGAGACCGTTGAGCAGGGCGGCCACGCTTTTCGCTCCGGCCGGGCGCTCGGCGACGAGCTTGCCGACGAGAAGTTTTGCGAGATCGGAGGCTGACGTTATGTCTTCCTCGCGGATTCCGGGTTCGCCGTGAATGCCCAGACCCAACGCCATCTTTCCGCCAGGAACGGTAAACAGCGGAGCAGCGGCGCCCGGCAACGTGCATCCTTTGTAGGCCACACCGAAAGACACCGTGCGGTCGTTGGCATGGCGGGCGATGCGCTCGACCTCGCTGATCGGCAGGCCCGCTTCGGCGGCGGCACCCGCTATCTTGAACACAATGACGGTGCCGGCAATGCCGCGCCGCCTGGCAGCGGCATTCACGGGCGAACTGGCGATGTCGTCCGTCACCGGCAGGATCCGGACGTCAATGCCTTCTGCTCGCAATCGCTCCGCCGCTACGCCGAAATTCAGCACGTCGCCGGCGTAATTGCCGAAGCCGAGCAGAATTCCACCGCCTCGGTCTGCATGCCGGCATACGCGCGCCACGGCGGCAGTCGACGGCGAGGCGAAGACATCACCGGCAACCGCGGCATCTGCCAGGCCTGGGCCAACGTAACCCGCGAATGCGGGATAGTGCCCCGAGCCGCCTCCGACTACGAGGGAGACCTTGCCTTTCGGCACTTCGGTCGAACGCACCACACCGCCCTTGACCAAGCGAACATGCCGGCCATGGATCGCACAAAAGCCTGCCAGAGCTGCCGAAGCGAAATCTTCCGGAGCGTCGTAAATGGTGGTCATCGCTCAGTCTCCCCGTTGCTCGATACTGTTTTGGGGAGAATGCGCCTCAGATAGTCGCGGTTGGCGGCACTGACAGACAACCCGTCGCCGCCATAGTGCTCGCAAAGGAAGGGGCTGGCAAAACCATGGTCAAGCGCAAGGCCTATGGCGACGCGATAGTTGACGATACCCGTCTCAAGTGGGGCCGGATGCGTGATGAACGCGCCGGAAATTGGATCTTCAACGCGAGTATAATTCTTCACGTGCCAGTATTTGGCATATGGCGCGACTTTGTCGATCATCTCCAGCCAGTGCTCGACCGGTCTGTGGAGGCGAATGAGGTTGCCGACATCTGCGTTGATGCCCACATTCGGCAGACCTACATCGGTGACGAAGCGAACGGAGCTTTCGGCCGTTCCGAGATAGGTGTCCTCATACATTTCGAGCGACAATTCGATGCCGAGATCGTCCGCGTGGCGGCCGAGTTCGTGGATGCGCGCCACGGCTTTCCTCCATACCTGCGGATCGTCGGGATTCCTGACGCCATCCACCGTCCAGAACCACAGCGCCGCCTTCTGGGCATCGGTCAACGGCCCGAACAGACCAAGCGACACGCAGCCGGCGCCGATCCGTGCCGCGGTCTCGATGACGCGATGGCTATAGGCGAGATGTGCATCGCCATGCTCGGGGTCAATGACGCTTCGCCGCGAGGTCGAGATCGCGGGAATCGCCAGATTGAGCGAGCCCGCCAATTTCACGAAATCGTCTAGCCGCTTGGCCGAGAGATCGGCCAGCCTCAGCCAGCTGTCGGTCGGGTCGAGTTCAGTGAAGCCGGCATCCACGACATCGGCAAGCGTGGCTTTCCACTCCTCGACACTCTGATCCTGGACCGATCGGCCGTCGCGCAAGACATTTGGATACTGGATCATGGCTGCGGCTATCGGCCAATTGTGTCTGTTCCATTTCCTCGGTGGGATTGTCACGAGAAACTCCATTAGGGGGAAAAGCCTGGGACTGTCGGGTCGAGCTCAAAGCGGGTTTTCGCTCGGGTCCCGCTGCAAGTCCGGCCTCGTCAATCGCCTGCGCGAGATCCCCAGCGCCCACATCAGCAAGGGGGATAAGAGAAGAAGGCAGCCGATTGCCATCAGCGTGGATACGAGACCATTCGACCAGAAAATGCTCAGCTTTCCAGAAGACAACAGCATCGATTGGCGAAACGCGTCTTCTGCCTTGTCTCCAAGCACCATAGCCAGAACCAGCGGGGCGAGCGGATATTCGAGTTTCTTGAAAATGTAGCCGAGCAGGCCAAACAAGACGACCAGCCAGACGTCGGCGAGAGAATTGCTTACCTGGTAAGCGCCGCTGAAGATGACCGCCACGATCACCGGACCGATGATGGTAAACGGCACACGCAGGATCGAGGCGTAAAGAGGCACGGTGGCGATCACCAATATGACCGCGACGATATTGCCGAGATACATACTTGCAATCAGACCCCAGACGAAATCTGGACGTTCGACGAACAGCATAGGACCAGGGGTGAGGCCCCAGATCATCAGGCCGCCCATCATGACTGCCGCGGTGGCCGAGCCTGGCACGCCCAGGGCCAGCATCGGCAGTAGCGCCGACGTTCCAGCCGAATGGTCAGCGGTCTCCGGCGCGACGATGCCGCGCGGGTCGCCCTTGCCGAAGTTCGACTTGTCACGTGCCGAACGGCTGGCCAGGCCATAGCTCATGAAGGAGGCAGCGGTCGGACCTGCGGGCGTGATGCCCATCAGGATGCCGATGAATATCGAGCGCAGAACCGTGAACCAATACCGCGGCAACTCGAGCAGCGTCCGGCCGACCTCCGAAATCCGGACACGGGCCTTGATGCCTTCGAAGCGCAGGCCCTCCTCGGTGGTCAAAAGGAGTTCGCCGATGCCGAACAGCCCCATCACCGCGATCAGGAAGCTGATACCCTTGATCAGTTCGGGAATGTCGAAGGTCAGCCGAAGGTTGCCCGATATCGTGTCCATGCCCACCGAAGCGAGCGCAAAACCCAGCATCATCGATACCAGCGTCTTGAACGGCGCGCTGGAGCCCATCGAGATGAAACTGGCGAAGGCCAGGAAATAGACCGCGAAATATTCGGGCGACGAGAACCGCAGAGCAAAATTCGCAACCCATCCGGAAAGCAACGTGATCATCACGACGCCTGCGAGCGCGCCGATGCCGGCGGAGACAAATGCAAGTGTCAGCGCGCGGCTGGCCTGGCCGGCCTTCGCCATCGGGTAACCGTCAAAGGTCGTGGCCACCGACGAGGGTTCGCCCGGTATGTTGAACAGGATTGAGGTCGTCGACCCCCCGAATAGAGCGCCCCAGTACATGCAGGACAGCAGGATGATTCCCGAAATTGGGTCCATCGAGAACGTCAGCGGCAGCAGGAGCGATACGCCATTCGGAGCACCAAGCCCTGGCAGCACTCCCACCAGGATGCCCAGCGTGACGCCGACCATCATCAGCAGCACGTGCTGAAAGGTCAGGATATGGCCGAAGCCTTCAAATAGCAGGCCGATGTTGCCCATTGCTGTTCCTCCCCAGGATGCTTGCTGGACTGCGGATCAATAGATGCCGAACCACGCCTCGACTGGCCCTTTGAGAAGAGGAACCTTGAAACCCACCTCGAAGACGACGAAGAAAACCGCGGCCACGGCCAGCCCCGACGACAGTGCGATCCACCATTTGTATCTGCCCTGGAAATGCATCGCGCACGCCATGTACAGCGCGGTTCCAACGTAGAGGCCAAGGAAACTGGAGACTGCTGCGTATCCGACGAGCGGCAGCAGAAAGGACGCGACCGATTTGATGCGTCGCGCATCCAGAAAGATCACCCCGAGCTTTCGATGTCTTGTCACCGCCAGCAACATGTTCATGACGCTGCCTAAGACAATCAGAAGGCCGACATAGAAGGGGAAATAGCCGGCATCTGGCCCCATTTCGGTCCAGCCGGCACCTGCCTCGGTTGAGCCATAGCACACCGCCACGCCTAACGCGGCTGTCGCTGCTGCAACCAATATCTCCATTGCAAAGCGGGAGATGCCTCTCGCACCGTCGCTGCTCATAACCGACCTCCCGGTAAGAGGCGAGCGCCCGAAGGGCGCCCGCGCGTGACTTCGAAAGATATCAGTTGGCGAGCCAACCCTCACGCTTCAGGATTTCGCTCACCGAAGCTTCATCCGACTTTATGAAATCGGCGAACTGCGCGCCGCTCATGTAGTCGGCAGACTGCGAGGTGTCGGCGAGATACTTCGCCCATTCGGGCGTCTCGGAGACTTTCTTCAGGACATTCGCGTAGAAGTCGACGACATCCTGATCTACGCCGGCCGGCAGCCACACGGTGCGTGGCATATTGTAGTCCGCGATCGGAATGCCGGAGTCCTTGCATGTCGGGATATCGGCCCAGCTCGCGTCACCTGCGACCTTGGCATCGTTCCTCAGCCTTTCCGATTTGAAGACGCAGACGGGTTTGACCATGCCCGCCTGCCACTGGCCGAGATTTTCGCTTGGATTATTGACATTGGCCGCGACATGGCCGCCCGCGAGTTGGACCGCAGCTTCGCCCCCGCTCTTGTAAGGAACGTAGCCGAGATTGGCACCAGTCGCCTCGTTGATCATGATGGTCAGGATCTGATCGGTATCCTTAGACTGGCTGCCGGCGACCTTGAATTTGCCCCCTGCTTCCTTCGCCTTTGCGACGAAATCGGCCGCCGTCTTGTAGTCCGCCTTGCCGTTGACCCAGAGAATGAACTCATCGGCGGCCAGTGCAGCCACCGGCGTCAGGTCGGCCGAAGCGTACGGCACTTTTGCACGGATCGGCAGCAGATAGGCATTGTTGGTGCCGAAGGCGAGCTTGAAATTATCGCCCTTGGCCGTCGCAGTATAGACAAAGCCCTCGGCGCCGCCGGCACTGCCTTTGTTGGTAACGATCACCGGCGCTTTCATCAAATTATACTTGCCAATGATCGACTGGATCGTTCTGGCGAAAATGTCGGTGCCGCCGCCAGCTCCGGCCGTGACGACGAACTCGACTGGCCTGTCTGGATCGAATGCCAGCGCCGGAGTGGCCGCTCCCAGGACTGCCGCCAAGATGGTAGCAATGGATACTGAAGTTCTCATGGATACTCCTCCCTTTGAAAAACCGGCGTAGAGACCTCCCCGCACGCCGATATGCGAAACATTCTTGGTTCAGGCTGCCGCGGAAAGGCCCGCACTGCGTCGCGCCATGCGGGCGGCGAGCAGGACTGCTTCACGGCTGGCGCCGACGTCGGCGATACCCTTGCCAGCGATGTCGTAGGCCGTGCCGTGCGCGGGCGTGCACAGCGGAAAAGGCAGCCCGCCCATCATGGTGACGCCCTTGTCGAAGCCCATCAGCTTCATCGCGATCTGGCCCTGGTCGTGATACATGGTCAGCACAGCCTGGAAGCCTTCTTTCAGCGCCCGAAGGAACACGGTATCGGCCGGGAATGGACCCTCGACGTTCAACCCCAGCGCCTTCGCCTTTGCCACGGCCGGTTCTATGATTTCGATCTCTTCCATGCCGAAGCTGCCACCGTCGCCAGCGTGCGGGTTGAGCCCGGCGACCGCGATGCGCGGATTGTCATAGCCAGCATCCTTGAGGCATCTGTATGTCAGTTGCAGTTCGGCCAGGATGAGATCGACTGATAGGCTGGACGAAACTTCGGCAAGTGGGATGTGCGAGGTAACGCGCGCGTTCCAAACCTTGTCCAGGACGTTGAACTCCCGGACCTTGCCGGTGAAGCCGATCACATCGGCAACGAAGCGGATCTCGTCATCATAGCCCGGATAGGCAAATCGCATCGCCTTCTTGTTGAAGGGCGTGAAACAGACGCCATTTACCCTTCCGGCATTCGCCAGTTCCAGCGCCGTGCGGAAGTTGCGGGTCGCGAATCTTCCTCCGATCAGAGTGGCCTCGCCTCGCTCCACGTCGTTCGGATCAAGATGGCGCAGATCGATAAAGGCGTGTCGGCGGGAATCCGCCCCTTCCAGTCCGTCGAGCGGAATCATTTCGATATCGAGTGTCACGCTGGCAACGCGAGCGCCTTCGTCCAGAACGCGACGATCGCCGATCACGACGAGCTTCGCCGCTTCAAGGATTTCAGGCAGAGCAACGAGCCGCGCCGTCAGTTCAGCGCTTACTCCGGCTGGGTCGCCCATCGCGAGTGCCAACACTGGACGCGAGTCAGCCTCAACCGCAGCAACCATCATTTCCTCTCCGTTTCATCCTGCATACATTGCGCGCCGGTCTGCATCAAGTCTTTTGTATGCTGTATGCAGCATTTTTGTTTCTTGACGCCATCATCGGGAGACTCCATGCTACCGGCGCCAAAGGAGTCGCCGTGTGAGTCTTCCGATCGAGGTGCAGATTTGATGGACGAGGCCATTCCCGTTGAACGCCAGCGTAGCGCCACAGGTCCGATTCAACGCACCGTGCTTCACGAAACCATCGTCAACCATCTGCGCGACATGATCATCGAGGGGGACCTCGCTCCCGGCACCCGTCTTCATGAGGGCCAACTGGGTGAACAACTGGGCGTCTCGCGCACGCCGCTGCGGGAAGCGATCAAATATTTGGCCAGTGAGGGCCTGGTCGAATTGGTGCCAAGCAGAGGGGCAGTCGTGAAGCGTTTCGGCGCCAAGGAAGTTCAGGACATGCTGACGGTCTTGCAGGCAATGGAGGAGCTAGCCGGAAGGTTGGCCTGCGATGTCGGTTCGGACGCGGGGATCGCCGCAATTCGGGCAAGCCATGACGAAATGATCCGATGCTACGAGGCCAGGGATCGAATGCAATATTACAAACTTAACCAGCAGATCCACTCCATGATCGTTGCGTTGTCGGGCAATACGACGCTGATCGATATCCATGGTACGTTGCAGACGCGATTGAAGCGCATCCGCTTCGTTGGCCATGAGGGTCCGGAGAATTGGGCTGCCGCCGTGGCCGAACATAATGAAATGATCGTCGCACTTGGACTGCGCGATGGGGATAGGCTTTCGGAGGTTCTAGGACGCCATCTCCGAAAAGCGTGGGAGCGCGTCCGGCCGCTTCTGTGAAGTCGTGTCGGTGGGCGTTGCTGTGCGCCGCCTGAAGCGCGATCTGCCTGCGCTACGATACTCGGCTGCAGGACATTGAGATCAGGTGCGATCTCATACAGCCGCATGGTCGACACCATGCTTGCCTTTGCGTGATGCGGGCGCATATTCTGCGCGCGTCGGTCTGCTGAGAGCGGTACGAGCGGACCGATCACTATCGGACGTCGACAGGGGTGATGTATGCGGCTGCAGGGTTTCTGGCCCGCAGCGGTCAGCCGTACCGCGTCCTCGATTCCGACGTCGATCCTTGCGCGAAGACCCTTGTCGAGCGCTTCCACGTGTCCCTTCTTTCGAACCACGCGGGCAAGATAGTGGTGGGCGATTGGCAATGGAAATCGATTTCAATCGCACGCCTCCAACGGCTCGTGCCGGCGGGTAATGAGGATTTCGGCAATTTTTCGGCCGCGACGTCGCAGCAACCATATCGTCGGCATCTGACAAGACGGGCGCTGTCTGCAGCGACTTAATGGCCATGCTCGTCATGCTTGGGCAAAGTCAATCCAAAAACCCGAACCAGATCGCTGACCTGCTCCGGCGAAAGGTAGCGGGGGTTTAGGCCGCGCAACAGCAGATAGAGTTTTGCAGTCTCCTCCAACTCCTCGGTGGCGAATACGGCTGCCTCGAGCGTTTCGCCCGCAACCACGGGACCGTGGTTTGCCAGCAGCACTGAGGAGTAGCGTCCGGCAAGGCCCTTGATCGCATCCGCTACGGCCGGGTCCCCGGGGCGGAAGTAGGGAACCAGCGCGGTCTGGCCGGCACGCATCAGATAATAGGGCGTCATCGGTGGAAGTACCGCCTTGGGATCGATTTCGGGCAGCATGGTGATGGCTACTGCATGGGTCGAATGCAAATGAACTATGGCGCGGGCCCCTGCCCGCGTCTCATAGAGAGCCGTGTGCAAGGGAATTTCCTTGGTCGGAGGATCGCCCGAGACAAGTTTTCCCTTTGCGTCGAGGCGGGCAATGCGGGCGGGATCGAGAAATCCCAGCGAAGCATTTGTGGGCGTAACCAGCCAGCCGCCGTCGTCCAGCCGCAGACTGATATTGCCCGATGATCCCGGTGTCAGGCCGCGCTCGAACAGCGAACGCCCGAAGCGGCAGATCTCTTCCCTGAACTTCGCGTCGGTCACGTCGTGGCTCCCTCGATTAGCTCGAACCCGAGATCGATCACCGTCGGTGGTCCGTCAGAGCAGACCAGCCGCGCGCCCATCTCCCCTACGGCGACGCGGGGCGTGAGAATGGTCGACAGCGGCTGCGGGGCGCTGCTCGCCACGTCGAGACCATTGTAGCCGAAAATCGCCAGCCGGTCGGGGATGGTGATGCCGCGGGTGAGGCAGTGGAAATAGCCGCCGATCGCCATATCGTCGTTGGAGAAGTAGACAGCGTCCAATTTCGTGCTGCGCTCCAGCAGGCGCGCCAGCCCGTCTCGCCCAGCTTGGATCGAAGACGAGGCGGGGATGATTTCTTCGCCGGCCAGATCGAGGCCGGCCTCGACAAGTGCCGAGCGAAATCCTGCGAAGCGTTTGGCGGCGCGCAGGTCGCGGTTAAGGTCGTGGCCGACATAGCCGATCTGCCGGTAGCCGCGCGAAACCAGATGGCGCGCGGTGGCGCGTCCCGCCTCGCGGTTGGAAAAGCCGACGACGATGTCGATACCCTCGCCGTCGGTATCTAGCAGTTCGGCCACGCGGATACCAGAGTTGCGCAGCATTGCGCCCGCGCGCTCGGTGTGTTCGAGCCCCGCTACCATGACGCCGGCGGGGCGCCAGCTCAGCAGCGACTCGATGAGGCTCTCCTCGCGTCCCAATTCGTAGTCGGTTACCGCGATGACCGGTTGAAAGCCGGCGCCGACGAGGACTGTGTTCGCCCCACGCAGCATGTCCGGAAAGACGATGTTGCTGAGCGAGGGGATGACAATCCCGACGAGCCTGGAACCGGTGGAAGCCAGCGTCCCGGCAATGCGGTTAGGCACATAGCCGAGGCTTGTTGCAGCATTGAGAACGCTCTCGCGTGTCTTTGCCGAGAAGGATCCATGCCCGCGAAGCACGCGCGAGGCGGTGCTCTCGCCAACGCCGGCTGCGCGCGCGACGTCGGTGAGGGTAATCATCGGCACCGCTCCCATCCCTCGGCTATTTGGTCGACCATTTCCAAGCCCCTAACCCACGCCGCCTCCGAGAGCCATCTGGCCACTCTCAGTTTTGGCACGTCACAGAAGCCAACTCAACCAAATTTTGGCAGCGCTGCCATTTTTCTGTTGGCAGCGCTGCCAATCCATGATATCCGGCAATGCAAGCGCTGCCAAAAGTGAGGTTAAGTGGCGCGAAAACTGGCGACGAACGCCCTCAATCCGGGAGGAAATGAAATGACGGTGCTCACCCCAACGCTGCCGGCTGAAACAGTGGCAGGAATCGAGACCCGGAGAAGCGCCTATAGCAAGGTCTTCTGGCGCATCGTGCCGTTTCTGATGTTGTGCTACGTGGTCGCCTATCTCGACCGCGTCAATGTCGGCTTCGCCAAGCTCGACATGTCCGCCGAACTCGGCTTCAGCGAAACGGTCTACGGCCTCGGTGCCGGCATCTTCTTCATCGGCTATTTCCTGTTTGAGGTGCCGAGCAACGTCATCCTGCACAAGGTCGGTGCGCGCATGTGGATCGCGCGCATCATGATCACCTGGGGTCTGATCTCGGCAGGCTTTATGTTCGTCGAATCGGCCCCGATGTTCTATCTGCTGCGCTTCCTGTTGGGCGTCGCAGAGGCAGGCTTCTATCCAGGGATAATCCTTTTCCTGACCTACTGGTATCCTTCGCACCGCCGCGCCAAGATCATCGCTGTCTTCATGTCCGCAATTCCGATATCCGGAATTTTCGGCAACCCGCTTTCCGGCTGGATCATGGATTCGTTCCACGGTGATAGCGGTCTTGCCGGCTGGCAGTGGATGTTCCTCATCGAGGCGGTTCCCGCCGTCCTGCTCGGCATCGCCGTCTTCTTCTTCCTCGACAATGGCATCCGTGACGCCAAGTGGCTGAGCGAAGCGGAAAAGCGGGTGCTCGAAGAGGAGATCGAGCGCGAGGAACGCCACAAGGAGCAAGCGCATTCAGTCGCCGGGGTATTCCGCGACGGCCGCATCTGGCTGATGTGCCTCATCTATTTCTGCTTCGTGATGGGCCAATACGGGCTGACGTTCTGGATGCCGACCCTGGTCAAGGCGACCGGCGTCACCGGCAATCTGAACATCGGGCTGATCAGCGCCATCCCATTTATCTGTGCCGTCGTCGCCATGAACCTGTTCGGTCGCAGCGCCGACTGGCACCGCGAGCGCCGCTGGCATCTGGTCGTGCCGGCGCTGCTCGGAGCCGTCGGCTTCATCGTCGCCGCTACGTCCTCAAATCCGACGATCGCCATCGCCTTCCTGTCGCTGGCAGCGGCTGGAGCGATCACCTGCGCACCGCTCTTCTGGTCTTTGCCGACAGCCTTTCTGACGGGAACCGGCGCCGCAGCGGGCATTGCGCTGATCAATTCGGTAGGCAATCTGGCCGGCTTCGTCAGTCCTTACCTTGTGGGCTACCTCAAGGACCTGACTGGGACAACGCATGTCGCCATGTATGCGCTCGCCGCCATCCTCGTGGCCGGCGCGATCCTGGTGCTGACGACGCCGGCCAAGCTGGTCAACAAGTGACCCGACGACGCAAAATGGAGTTTCCATGATGACTGTTCACGCTGTGCAAAAGGAAAACCCCGTGGTGACCAAGGCGACCAGGGTCGCCGTGATCGGCCTCGGCTCGATGGGGTTCGGGATGGCACAGTCGCTCAAGCGGGCCGGATTCGAGGTGACCGGCTTCGACATCGACGATGCGGTGGTTCAGCGCTTCGTCGCCGACGGCGGGCGGGGGGCACCAACCCCTGCCCAAGCTGCGCGGGCCGCGGATGTCGTGGTGTCAGTCGTGGTCAACGCCCCGCAGACCGAAGCCATCCTCTTCGGCGCGGGTGGCGTTGCCGAGACGCTGGCCGAGGGGACGGTCTTCGTCTCCTCGGCCACGATGGATCCCGATGTCGCGCGCAAATTGGCTGCCCGCCTGGAGGCGACCGGAAGGCTCTATCTCGACGCGCCGATCAGCGGCGGCTCGATCCGCGCGGCCGACGGTGCGCTGACCATTCTCGCCTCGGGCTCAGCTCCCGCCTTCGCCAAGGCGCGACCCGTGCTCGATGCCATGGCTGCCAAGATCTACGAGCTGGGCGAAGAGCCAGGCGTCGGCGCGGCTTTCAAGATGATCAACCAACTGCTCGCTGGCGTGCACATCGCCGCAGCAAGTGAAGCCATCGTGTTTGCCGCCCGCCAGGGGCTCGACCTCCGCAAGGTCTACGAGGTGATTACGGCTTCGGCCGGCAGTTCCTGGATGTTCGAGAACCGGGTTCCGCACGTGCTCGACGGAGACTACACGCCGCGGAGCGCGGTCGATATCTTCGTCAAGGATCTCGGTATCATCCAGGACATGGCCCGCAGCGCAAAATTCCCGGTGCCGGTTGCAGCCGCCGCGCTGCAGATGTTCCTGATGACGTCGGCGGGCGGAATGGGGCGTGACGACGATGCCTCGGTCGCCCGGCTCTACGCACGCATCACCGGCATCGAACTGCCCGACGCAACGCAAGCCTGACCAGGAACGGATCATTCATGCCTCGCTTCGCCGCCAATCTGACCATGATGTTCAACGAATGGCCGTTCCTCGACCGGTTCGATGCGGCCGCGGCCGCCGGCTTCACAGCGGTAGAATTCCTGTTCCCTTACGAGCACACGCCGGAAGCGGTCGGCGAGCGCCTCGGGCGGAACCGTCTGACCCAGGCCTTGTTCAATCTCCCGCCCGGCGACTGGGCTGCAGGCGAACGCGGCCTTGCTGCCTTGCCCGAGCGCTTCGATGAGCTAAAGGCCGGCGTCGAGACCGCGCTCTCCTACGCCGAGGCCACCGCTGCACAGCGCCTCCATCTCATGTCCGGGCTCGGCTCGCGCGAGGACAAGGGCGCCGTCCATGCCTATCGAAAAGCTGTGACCTGGACCGCCGAAAAACTGGCGGATCGCGGCATGGACCTGGTGATCGAACCGATCAATGGCCGCGACATGCCGGGCTATTTTCTGAACGACTTCGCCTTTGCGGAATCGCTGATCCACGACCTCGCGCTGCCCAATCTCAAGCTTCAGTTCGACATCTACCACCGTCAGGTCCTGCATGGGGATGTCACGATGGCCCTACGGAGCCTGTTGCCAATTATCGGGCACATCCAGATCGCAAGCGTACCCTCAAGGCACGAACCCAGCTGTGAAGAACTTGACGATCGATTCATCTTCGCGGAGTTGGACCGGTTGGGCTATGACGGTTTTGTCGGCTGCGAATATCGGCCGAGGGCTGGGACGCTTGACGGGCTTGGCTGGTTCGCCCCCTTTGCCGGAGAGCACCACCGGCTCTCAAAAGCCGTCGGAGCCCTTCCATGACCCTCGCCCTTGGCTGTATCGCGGACGACTATACCGGCGCATCAGACTTGGCGAACACCTTGGCGAAACAAGGCTTGCGTACGGTTCAAACCATCGGGATTCCATCAGCTGACCTGCCGCTACCCGAAATCGACGCTATCGTCATCTCGCTGAAAATCCGTTCGGTCGCCGCATCCGAAGCGGTTGAACGCGCCCGCGCCGCCCACGATTGGCTCCGCACCCGCGGCGCAGCGCACGTGATGTACAAGATTTGCTCGACCTTCGATTCTACCGATGCGGGCAATATCGGCCCGGTCCTCGATGCCTTGCGCGCTGATGCCATTGAAACATCGGTTCTGGTGACGCCGGCCTTTCCCGAAACCGATCGCACCGTCTACAAGGGCAATCTATTTGTCGGTGCGGTTCCGTTGAATGAGAGCTCGCTCAGGGATCATCCTCTCAATCCCATGCGCGATGCCAATCTGGTACGCGTGCTGGCTAGGCAGACCACCGGGACGGTTGGGCTAGTCGAGCTCGCTACCGTCGCTCAGGGAGCGGATGCAATCCGCACAAGACTAGAACAGCTTTCTGCCAGCGGGACGGGAGCGGCCGTCGCCGACGCCGTTTTTGAGAGCGACCTCGAAGCAATCGGCACGGCAGCGTTAGTCCAACGCCTGTCGGTCGGAGCATCTGGCTTGGGATTGGGTCTCGCCCGGGGCCTGATCGCTGCCGGCGCCGCACGGCGATACGAACGGTCAACACAGGCCCAGCGGATCAGCGGTCCTGCAGCATGTCTTGCCGGCAGCTGCTCAACGGCGACGCTGAAACAGATTGCCAAAGCCGAACAGACGATGCCTGTCCTGAGGCTTGATCCGGAGACATTGGTAAGCGATCCTTTGGAGACAGTAGAACGTGCCCTCACTTGGGCGACGGAGCACCTTGCCAAAGGCGCTATTCTGATTGCCAGCAGCGCGCCCCCGGATGAGGTTTCCAGACTCCAGGAACGCCATGGAGGGGGGGCGGCCGGCCACACTATCGAGCGCGCCCTCGCGACGATTGCAGCGGGGCTGGTCGAGTTGGGAGTCCGCAGGCTGGTCGTTGCCGGTGGCGAGACATCTGGCGCGGTCGTTGATCGCCTGGCGATTCCAGCCTTCGAGTTAGGCCCGGAAATCGCGGCGGGCGTACCCGTGTTGCGAGCGCTGGGAGGTCAGGACGGCGAAATGGTGCTCGCCCTTAAATCAGGCAATTTCGGCGGTGACGACTTCTTCTCGGACGCCTTGGCCATCATGGCGTAGGGCCAAGTAGCGCTCTAAGCCGCAGAAGGTCGAATGACCGCACCCGCCTCGATCTGATGGCAGCTAACGAGGCCTTCGCCCCTCAGGCCATCGCCGTCAATCGCGAAATGGGTTGTGACAGCGACATCAACGTCACTGGGGGCGAAAAGGCCAACGTCAGTCTAAGGCCACGATGCAGTGATCGGCGCGCTCGGCACACCCGCAAGCTCGCTTCACGAAGTGACGCTCCTTTCCACCGCGACTCGATTCCTCGCCAAAACTGATTCTACGATCGATAAGCGGCGCATTTCTGACTTTCAGCTAGGATTCCGGTTTTGGCCGTCAGCGAACTGTCTGCTTAGGAGGCGATATGAGCGATTTCGGTAGTCAAGCTTGGCTTGTGTATCGCCGTCCCTGTGATTGGTCGCCTATTCGAAGCGGCTATCGCGATCGCGATCCAGCTCCAGCTCGAATTGTCGCGCCTGCGCGGCGAGTCCGGACGCCTTGCGGCCAACGCTTCCTTGCCAGCTAGCACGAGGCGACGCGCAGCCCAGCGGAATCGAAAAGATGCATCCGCTCCGGCGGCAGAGCGAGGCTGAGCGGCGCGCCTTGTGCTTCGACGCCTTGCCGCTTGACCACGGCGACCAGCTTGTTGTCGCCGGCGATGGTGGCGTGCACCACGGTTTCCGGCCCCAGCGCTTCAGCCAGCGTGACGTGTGCTTCCACCGCCCCCTTGCCGCCGTCCGAAAGTTCGATGTCATGTGGCCGGATGCCGAGTGTGGCATCGTCTCCCGGCTTCAGCGCGCTGCCGTCGACTGCCACCGTGGCCGAAAGCCCGCCCGGCCCTTCGACATGCACTTCGTTGCCGCTGGCCGAACGCACCTTGACCGGCAAAAGGTTCATGCGCGGCGCGCCGATGAAGCCGGCGACGAACAGGTTTGCCGGCGCGTTGTAGAGATCGAGCGGCCGGCCGACCTGTTCGACCTTTCCGGCCCGCATCACCACGATACGGTCGGCGAGCGTCATCGCCTCGACCTGGTCGTGGGTGACATAGATCATCGTCGTTGCCAGCCGCTTGTGCAGGGCTGCCAGTTCGGCGCGCGTCGAGATGCGCAGTTCGGCGTCGAGGTTGGACAGCGGTTCGTCGAGCAGGAACGCGGTCGGGTTGCGCACCACCGCACGGCCGATCGCCACGCGCTGTTTCTGGCCGCCAGAAAGCTGCCCTGGGCGGCGGTCGAGATAGGGCGCGATTTCCAGCATCCGCGCCGCTTCCGCGATGCGCTGGTCGATCTCGGCCTTCGGCGTGCGGATGTTTTCGAGCCCGAAGGCAAGGTTCTGGCGCACGCTCATATGCGGGTAGAGCGCATAGGACTGGAACACCATGGCAAGCCCGCGCTGCGCGGCCGAAACCTCGGTGACGTCGGCGCCGTCGATCTCGATCTTGCCGCCGGTCGGCCGGTCGAGCCCGGCGATCAGCCTGAGCAGCGTGGACTTGCCGCAACCCGACGGGCCGACGAGGACCAGCATCTCGCCGTCGCCGACGTCGAGATTGATGTCGTGCAGGATCTTCACCTTGCCGTAGGCGCGATCGATGTTGGTCAGCGTTATCCGTCCCATGGCGCCCTCATTTCAGCCCGGTGCCGGCGATGCCGGACGTGATGTAACGCTGCAGGAAGACGAAGACGAGGACGACGGGGATCATCGTCACGACGGTCATCGCCAGGATGTAGTGCCACTGCACGTTGAGCTGGCCGGCATAGGTGTTGAGCCCGACCTGGAGCGTGTAGAGCTCCTTGCGCGACAGCACCACCAGTGGCCACAGGAAGTCGTTCCAACGCCAGACCACCGAGAAGATCGCCAGCACCGCGAGCGCGGGTGCCGCAAGCGGCAACACGATGCGCCAGTAGATCTGCCATTCCGACGCATTGTCCATGCGCGCCGCGTCGAGCAACTCGTCCGGGATGGTCAGCATGTATTGGCGTAGCAGGAACACGCCGGTCGGCGTCGCCACAGTCGGCAGGATCACGCCCCACAGCGAATCGAGCAGGCCGACGGCGCTGACCACCGAATAGAGCGGCACCAGGATCACCGACAGCGGCACCATCAGCGTGCCGACGATCAACAGCATGGTGAGATCGCGGCCGCGAAACTTGTATTTCGACAGGGCGAAGGCTGCCATCGAATTGGTGAGCAACGTGATCAGCGTCGCCATCGCGGTGACGAAAACCGAATTGCGCAGGTAGCGCATGAAGTCGAAATGGACGAAGGGTTCGGTGTAGTTGCCTGTGGCAAACCCGATTTCGCGCACCGGCTGCCGATCGGCGATATTGACCTTGATGATGTCCTTCGGCGCCTTGGGGTCGACCATCTGCGCCACGATGCCGATGCGCCGCACCTCGGCCATGACCTTGGTCGAACCGTCCGCCTGCTTCACACGGTAGAGCGCCAGCGGCTTGTCGTGACCTTCGACGCTCGCCTGCTGGCTGACATAGGGCAGGATTGTCGGTGGGAACTCGGCGAGTTGCGCCGGTGTCTTGAACGACGAGCCGACTAGCCAGACGGCCGGACCGAACATGATGACGAGACCGCCGACCAACCACAGCCAGCTGACGATATCCGTCCAGTGCCAGAAACGGCCGCCGCGCCGACGAGTCAGGAATGTCGTCACGCCGCTCATTCGCGCGCCCCCTTCCGTTCGCCCCGGCGCCCGACCTGAAGCTGAAGCAGGGTCAGTACGACCAGCACCAGTCCCATCAGGATCGAAGCCGCCGAAGCCAGCCCCGGATTGCGCAGCAGGGAGGCGAAGCCGATCTCATAGATGTACTGCGTGAGATAGAGGGTCGAGGTGCCCGGCCCTCCTCCGGTCAGCACATAGACCTCATCGAAGATCTGCACGGCGCGGATCAGCGCCAGCACGATGACGACGAGCAGGTTCGGCATGAGCAGCGGCAGCGTGATGCGCCAGAACACCCGCGCCGGCTTGGTGCCGTCCATCTCGGCCGCCTCGTAGAGGTCGCGCGGGATCGCCTGCAATCCGGCAAGCAGGATGAGCGTGTAAAAGCCCATATGGGCCCAGACCGAGACGCTGACGGCGGCGGTGAACGCCCAAAAGCGGTCGGTCAGCCAATTGTACGGGTCGCCCCCCAGATCGTGGACGATCAGGTTGAGCAACCCCTGGCGTTGCAGGATCCAGCGCCAGATCAGGCCGGTGACGACCGGCGACAGCAGCACCGGAAAGAAGAACACCGCACGCCAGAAGCTGCGCCCGACGATCTCGCGGTTGAGGATCAGCGCGGTTATCATCGACACGACCGTCAACAGCGCCACCTGCACGAGGACGAACAGGCCGGTATTGTGGACGGCCTTCCAGAAGAGGTCCTCGCGGCAGGTGGCGGTATCTAGATAGTTGCCGCAATCAAGCAGGCGCTGATACTGCTCCAGCCCGACATAGGTGCGATCCTGCAGGAAATAGGCCGTACCGGACGTGGCTGAATAGAAGAAATTGATGACCAGCGGCACCAGAACGAAGATGCCGAAGATCGCCATGTTCGGGGCGAGGAAGAAGGCGGCCATGCCGCCGGTGCCCGTTGCGCGCTGCCACCATTTGAGCGGCACGTTGACGATCGACGCCAGCCAGACGACCGGCGCCGCCAGAGCGGCGCCCGTCCATGTCTTCAATGTCGCGACGGCGATCACTTTGCCTCGGCAACCTTGTCGGCGATATCCTGATCGATCTTGCTCCAGGCTTCGTCGAGGGTGAGTTCGCCGGCCATAACCTGGCTGACGCGGGTCACCAGTGCGGCGAAATAGGCGTTGGCCCATTTCCACGGCGGCAGCGCGTCGGCCGCCGGCAGGGTTTCACCCGCCGCCTTGACGAACTTGTCGAGCGCCGGACCGACATTCTTGTCGGCCGAACCCCATTTCAGCCCACCTTTCGTGATGACGCCCTTGTGCGCCGGCAGGAACAGCGTGCGCTCGCTGAACTCTTTCACGATGTCTTCGCGGGCCAGGTAATCCATGACCTTGGCGACGTCCTTGGGGTTCTTCGTGTATTTGATGGCGACAAGTGCCGCGCCGCCTTTCACGCCAGAACAGCCGGCAGTGCCGCAGGGCGAGCCGGTTGCCACCCAGTCGAAACTGTCGCCGATCTTGGTCGACAGATTGGCGACTTGCCAGCTTCCCGAATAATAGAATGGGATCTGCGCGTTGATGAAATCGTCGGCGGCCGCGCGGTAGGTCGAGCCTGCCGCCGACACCCAGGTATCCTTCAGCATCAGGCCCTTGGCGGTCCAGTCGACGAGCTTGCCAACGAACGCCTTGGTGCCGTCATCGACTTTCGCCGGCTTACCGTCGGGCCCTATATAGTTCGCCCCGTAGGAGACATTCGCACCCGAAATGCGGTGGCCGGAGCGGTCGATCGCAAACGCTGCCGGAAGCTGCTGGCTCTTCGCCACTTCGGCGGCGGCGTTGACCCAGTCGTCCCAGGTCGCCTTGTCGCCGGGCAGCGCCACGCCCGCCTGTTCGAACAGCGTCTTGTTGGCGAAGCCGCCGGTGAGCGTGAGCTGGGTCATGAAACCGGTGATGGCCTTGGAGCCGTCGGGTCGCATCCAGTCCAGTGTGTCGCCGAAATTGTCGTCCCAGTATTTCGGGTCGGCCACCAGCGGCCTGAGATCGAGCCAGTGCTGGGCGAGTTCCTTGATGTTGGTGACGCGGGCGATGTCCGGGCCCTGGCCCGCTTCGAGCTGGATGGGGAGCTGCTCCTGGATCACCTTGTAGGCGACGTTGTCGAGCGTGACGTGAATGTCGGGATTGTCCTTCATAAAGCGGTTCAGAAGGTCCTGGATGACATCGCCTTCGACACCGTCCGAGTACCACATGATGCGCACGTCGCCGGCGAATGCGCTGGTCGATGCGAGCAGGCTGACCGATAGCGCGGCCAGCAAAGTGCGGGTCTTCTTCATGCTTTCGTCTCCTCCTTTGTCCGGGGCTGCACCCCGATGGTTCAAGCCGCCACGCCCTCTCCTCTTGAGGGCCGCAGCTGATTCCTCCTATTCCCTGCGCTTCATGCGCGTCGCCTCACCGCGCACGGTCCAGTTGGCCGGATCGAGTGTCCGTCCCTCAGCGACCACCTTCGCGTCGGCGAGGAAACGCACCGTGCCGTATACCGGATCCTCGACGATCAACTCGCCGTCGGCGCCCGACCGCACCGACAGGTCCGCAAAGACCGACGCCCAGGCGTCGAGCGCTGGCAGATCGGCATCCCGGCCGCCGAGACGGACGATCCATGTCGCCTTGCGCCCCGCTGCCCGCAACTCGTTGCCGGCCGTCGGTCCGCCCTTGACCTCAATCAGCGGCACATCAGTCTTCAGCATGACGAAGGCGTTGCCCGATTGCGCGAACGCCCGATGGCTATCCACTTGCACGGCATCGAAGGTGCTGGCCGGAAACCAGGCGTGCGTAAAGTCGGGCTGTTCGTCCGAGCACAAGAAGCTGACGACGGCGAGGTCGCGGTATTGGTGAACTCGCGGCAAGGTGCCGGAACCGCCCCAGTAGGACGGTCGGCCGTAGCCGGACTGCAGGACTTCGCCCGGGTGGTTGACCCAAATCTGCGCATCTGGATTCTCGCCCAGCCGGGCTTGAACGACGGTCTCCTGATACCCCCACTGGTTCCAACGATAGCCGGCGGCGCTGCCCATCGCATGGTTACGCGTCTTGTGGTGATAGAGCCGCGCGAAGCGGTCCTGTCCCTGCGCGAAAGTCCATTCCCACGCCGTATCGTCCGTGAGCGAGGCAATCGCCGCCAGCTCGGCGGGAACACTCAATCCGTGATCGCGCAGACAGAGCGCCAGCTGCGGCAACGCGTGGAAGCGCATTCCGTAATTGCCCTTGCCCCAGACCATGCGGCATATGCCCGACAGTTCCAGCGAACGCGCGGCGCGCAGCGTGTGCTCATAGGATCGGCCCTGCGCGCCGGTGAGGATCCCGTGTTGGGCGGAGCGGGCGACGATTTCCAGCAAGCGGATGACCGCCTTGCCGGCACGGTCCGCGATGTCCTTGTCCGGGGCCAGCGCGTAGAGCGCGCACAGGCCCTTGAGGTCGATCGGGAAATAGGGCGCCGAATTGAATTCGGCCATCTCCCAAGCTTCGAAATGGTCGAGCCAGGCGCGCACCCGCGCCGCCCCCACCGCTGATTGCTCGCGGCCAAGGCGGCCCGACCGCACGAAGCGCGCATCAGGCAGAAGCCCGCCGGCGATGTAGGCGGCGGTGTGGAAGAGCAGCGCGTGGTTCTCGGAAAAATACCACTGCACATCGTTGCCGGGCTCATCCATCCAGTAGCGATAGCCGAGTATGGCCTTGTCGACACGCGCGCAGAGGTTCGCTGCCAGCCGATCGCCATAGGCCTTGCGGCACCACAACAGCGGCACCAGGATGAAATCGGCGCAGTCATGGCAATCCTCAATCGCCGGCAGCGCGCCGGAGATCATGGCTTCGGTCTCGGCACCCTCCTGCCCGATCGCCAGACGCGCCAGTGCGCGCACCGTATCGGCCTCGGCGTGCTCGGCGACTTCACTGAGCGCCTCGTCGATGCGCGCGGCAAGCGTTGCCGCTGCGCTGCCCTGGCGGCGCGCGTGGCAGATCTCGACGCCGAAGACACGCGATACGGCTTGGTCACCGACGGTCAGCGTCACCTTGAAGTGGCGAAAATCGGCGGGCAGTTGCTCCGTGTCGGCGATCGGCAGCCGTTTCTGACCTTTGGTCAGATCGAAGGCGAAGCGCACCGGCGCCTCGATGGACATGAAATCACCCTCGATCTCGACCGCGACCCGAGCATCGCGCGGCAGCGCCACGCCAGTGGCCAGCGCCACCTCGCCGCCATCATAGGCGGGACGCTCGAAATGCATGTCGTCGAGGGCTGCTTCCATCGCATCGGCTATGTTGCCCTCCACTTCGATCGGCAACGCGACGGAGACAGCGGGTCCCGACAGATAGTCGAGCTGGAAATAGTAGCGGGCGTCGCGCTCGGCGAGATCGTCGAACCATATGCGGATGTCGTTGCGGCCAGCCTTCAGCGTGATTCGAAATTCCTCGGCGCTTTCCAGATTGCGGCCGTAGGGCGCCATCCAACCGGCTTCAGAGCCATTGGCGAAGAGTATGGCGCCGCCGCATGTGCGCAGCCGCACCAGCGCCTCACCGGCCGTGGCGGCTTCGATGGCCGTCTCGGCCCAGCTTCCGAGCATGGTCGGCCGGAACCAGAAGCCCGACAGGTCGACGCGCGGCGAGGCAAAGGGCAACCAGATGCGTTCGGCATTGAACTCGGCGCCGATCTGAGGCCGCTTGCCGCGGCGCTCCGCTGCGAACTCAGTGCGGCACGGATATTCATGCGGAATGAAATTCTTATGCTTGGTCAGGAAGAAGAAGGGATCCATCTCCCCCTTCATCGGCTGGTCGGCCACGTCGTAGCGCTGCTCGGCGATAGAACCCAGCCGCCAGTAGACGATCGGCTGCCCCGTGGCGACCGGCCGGCGCAAGGCAAAGTCGGCGGCCGCACTCATCGCAAATCCTTCACGTCAACGGGATCGACATCGGTGTAGGCCTGGTTCTCGCCGGTCATGCCCCAGACGAAGGCATAGGGACCGGTGCCGGCGCCCATATGGACAGACCAGGCCGGCGACAGGACGACGTCGCCATCGGCAACAACCAGATGGCGGGTATTGTCGGGCCGGCCCATCAGGTGGACGATCCGGTCCGCCGCTGCAAGGTCGAAATAGCAATAGGCCTCCATGCGCCGCTCATGCAGATGCGGCGGCATGGTGTTCCACACGCTGCCCGGCGCGAGGTCGGTGATGCCCATCAGCAAGAGGCAGGAGGGCGCCACCTCGGGATGGATGTACATGCGCAGCGTGCGCTTGTTGGCGCGAGCCTCCTCGCCCAGCACCATCGGCTTGGCTTCGCCCTTGGCAATGAGACGGTGAGGGATGTCGGCGCCGACCGGCACCGAGTTCATGTAGAAGCACGCCGGCCTCTCCGGATCGTCGCTCTGCAGGGTCACCTCGCGTGCCCCGCGCCCGACATAGACGACGTCGCGGTTGGCGACGACGAAGCGCGTGCCGTCCACGGTAACGGTGCCGCTGCCGCCGAGATTGGCGATGCCCATTTCGCGCGCGGTGAAGAAGAGCTCGGTGCCAACATCGGCTCCACTGCCGAACATTAGCGGGTTGGCCAGCGGCACCGCGCCGCCAACGATCATTCGGTCGATATGGGTATAAACGAACTCGATCGTGGCTGGCCGGAAAAGTCCGTCGACCAGGAATTCGGCTCGCAGCCGCTCGGTGTCCATGCCGGCAATATCCGCCGGCGAAGCGCCGTAGACCGTCCGCATCATGCCGCCTCCACCTTCGCCTGCAGGTGCCGCGAGCCTTCGGTCAGGCACAGTATGGCCAGCGCCTGCCCGTAGCCCGTCGGCTGGATCGGGATGTCGCGGTAGAATTGCAGATCGTGCCCCATGCGGGTGCCGTAGGACACGTTCGTCACCACACCTTTGTCGTCGATATTGGCCACCACGGCTTCCAAGGCGCGGCGGCCGGCGGCGCGACATTCCGCTGGGCCGATTCCAAGCCGCGCAGCCTTCATCAGCCCATAGCCGAAACCGGCGGTGGCGGAGATCTCTTCATATGAGGTCGGGTCGTCGAGGAGGGTGTGCCATGCGCCCGAACCCGTCTGCAGCTTAACCAGGGCTTCGATCTGCGTCTCCAGCACGCCAAGCAGGTAGGCGCGCACCGAGGGCGTGATCTCGGCGAACTCGACCAGGTCGAGGATGCCCACCGTGATCCAGGCATTGCCCCTCCCCCAAAGGGCACGGGCGAAATTGTGCCGGCCCTGGAACGTCCAGCCGTGGAACCACAGGCCGGATGCCGGATCGGCGAGATAGCGGGCGTGGACGAGGAATTGCCGTTCCGCTTCCTCGACGAAGCGTCGCTCGCCGGCGGCCTGGCCAAAGGAAGCGAGAAACAGCGCCACCATGAACAGCGTGTCGTCCCACAATTCGTCGTCGTTGACCCGGTCCGAAACATTGTGCTGGAAGCCGCCTTCGGGCGTCCGCGGCATGTAGCTAACGACCTGCTCGGCCCATTGGCGCAAGACCGGCTCAAAGCGCGGCTGGCGCCGGCGCCGCCACAATTCGCTGAGCGCCAGCAAGGGCGCGGTGGTGTTGACATTCATCGGCGGGAGACCGGCCGCGATGCGTCGGTCGTACCAAGCCTCGATCGTCTGCAGCAGCTGCTCGTCGCCGGTTTGCGCCCACAGCCGGACCAGCCCGTAGAGCCCGACGCCCTGCGGCCATTCCCAGCTGTCGAAGCTGACATAGTCGCCCGGCGTCCCGTCGAGATTTGGCTCGTGGAACCGCCCGTCATGGCGCAAGCCGGTCATGCCGGCCACGAGGCTGGCAAGCGCGGATTTCAGGCGTTCGGCCGACAGCGGCATCACTCCTCCTCCCGTTCCTCCTCTCCCGCCACAACTGTTCCACAGGCATTTTTCTTGCGCAATCTGAAAATTTTTTGCAGTATTGAGCACTTTGCCGGAGACGCAGGAAACGCATGACGATTCAGGGCAAGCGCGGTCGCCCCAGCCGGCGCATTCGACTTGAGGAGATCGCGGCGCGCTGCGGCGTGTCGGTAAGCACCGCCTCGCGTGCCCTGAGCGGCGTCGGCGGCGTGAGGGACGAGCTTCGCACCACGATCATCGAGACGGCTAAGTCGATGAACTACGCCATTCCGGCCTCGGTGGCCGGACGCAAGGTCATTCTGGCAGCAAGCAGCGTCGCCATGGTCGACAGCGCCCGCAGCCAGTTCACCTACCATGTGCTTGACGGGCTCAACGAACGCGCCCGGCTGCTCGGCGTCGAACTGGTGACCCGACCGGTCGCCACGCCCGAGGACGAAGTAGTCCTCCTGCGTGAATCCGAGCGCGACGACAGGGTTGCCGGCTGCCTCTTCCTGACGCTGGATGATGACGACGTGCTGACACTGACGGCTGGCTTCGCCAAGCCGATCGTGCTCGTCAATGGCGACGATCCCAAGATGCGCCATTCGAGCGTGACACCCTGCAACCGCTCTGCCGCCATGCTTGCCGCCCAGCACCTGATCGGCCTCGGCCACCGCAGGATCCTGTTCCTGATGCGGCGGGGCCGGCGCACGATCGAGCGGCGCTACGAAGGCTGGCGCGATGCGCTGGTCGCGCGAGGCATCACCGGTTTCGAGGATCTCGCGGTCGAGGTGCAGGATTGGCTGCCGGAGTTGGCCAACAAGGCCGTGAAGGAGCGCATCGCCACGCGCGGCCTTGATTTCACAGCCGTGCTGACCGCGGGCGACAGCCTGGCCTTTGGCGCGATCGCCGGCGTCCAGGAAGCGGGATATTCGGTGCCGGCCGATGTTTCTGTCGTCGGCATGGACGACCTGCCGCTGGCGGCCTTCTGCAATCCTCCGTTGACGGCGATGCATATTCCCATGCGCGAGATCGGATCGGCCGCACTCAGCCTGCTGCTCGACGACATGGCCCATTCGGGTTTGCCACCGCGTCGCGTCGAGCTGGCCTGCAATCTCGTGGTGCGCCAGTCGACGGCACGAGCGCGGGCCGGCGCCGAGCCTCATCTGCAGGCGCCTTGAGTCCGCGACGTGCCGCCGGCAAAGAGCAGCGGCGAACCCTCTTGCGTCTCCAGTTCCAGTACGCGTCCCAAAAGGATCATATGGTCGCCAGCCGGGAAACGGTCGGCGACGCTGCATTCGAACCGCGCCAGTGCTCGCGGCAGCAGCGGCACGCCGTGTGCGTTCCACCTGAGATCGAGATCGGCAAAGTCAGCCCCGGATTTCGAAAAGCGCCAGCACAACTCGGCCTGGTCTTCCGCCATTACGTGGATGGCATAGTGGGTTGAATTGGCGAAGGCGTCGAACCGGCGCGAGTGCCGGCCGATTGACCACAGGACCAGCGGCGGATCGAGCGACACCGACGAAAAACTGTTGGCGGTGATCGCGACCGGCCCGTCTGCCGTGCCGGTGGTGACCACCGTGACACCGGTGGCAAAGCGCCCGAACGCGGTGCGCAACAGGCGCGGATCACACACGACATGCTCCATCAGCGTCGCTCCCCCGTTCCCAGTGGCGTCACGGGGACCCGGTCGGGCACCCGGCCATAGGCGTGCGGCAGCGAACAAGTCTTCAGCTGCGGCAGCACCTTGGTGCCGAAATGGCGTGCTTCGTCGAGATGCGGGTAGCCGGAAAAGATGAAGGCGCGGATGCCCATTTTCATATACGCCTCGATCTCCGACAGAACCTGATCGGCTGAGCCCACCAGCGCCGCACCGCAGCCCGAACGCGCTCGCCCGACTCCCGTCCACAGATGCGGCTCCACGTAACCTTCCGCATCGGCGAGCTCGCGGTTCCTGGCCTGGTGCGATACGCCGAGCGACCGGGCGTCGAGCGCCCGCTCGCGGATCGCCCTGCCCTGCTCGTCGTCCAGCTTCGACACCAACTCGCGGGCATACTCCTTCGCCTCGGCCTCGGTGTCGCGCACGATCATATGGACGCGCAGGCCGTAGTCGAGCGTGCGCCCGTGGTGCGCGGCACGCTCGTGCACGGCTCTCATGCGACCGGCGAGCTCTTCCTTCGTCTCCGGCCACATCAGGTAGACGTCGCACTGTTCGGCGCAGAGCTCGAGTGCATCGGGCGAGTAGCCGCCGAAATAGAGTAGCGGGCCGCCATTCTGCTGATAGGGTTTTGCCGGCGCCGTCGGCACCCGCTTGAAGCGATAGACCTCGCCCTCAAAATCGATGCTGTCCCGGGTCCAGGCCTGGCGCAGGATCTGCACCACCTCGCGCGAGCGCTGGTAGCGGTAGGCGCTGTCGGCCGTCTCGCCCGGAAAGTCGGACGAGATGATGTTCACTGTCAGCCGGCCTCCGAGCATATGGTCCAGCGTCGCTATCGTGCGCGCCAGCATGATCGGCTGCATCTCACCGCAGCGAACGGCGGCGAGAAGATTGATCGTCGAGGTGATCGGCGCGCAGCCGGCAACGAAGCTCAGCGTGTCCTGTCCGACCTGATAGGACGACGGGCACAGGATGTTGCGGAAGCCTAGTTCCTCCGACCTCTTGACGATTTCGGAGCAGTGCGCCCAGCTCGAGCGCAGCCCGCCGTCCGGCACGCTGAGATAGCGGTAGTCGTCGGAGCAGAGCGCGGCGAACCAGGAGACTTCGGCTGCGTCGAGGTCCGGCGAGGTGATTGGGACGATGGTCATTGCCACTCTTTGAAGGTGTTCGTCGCTTTAGGCGCTGCGAATGGGGTTTGCGTAGCACTCGTTTTGATGTAGATCAATACTGTATCAATCTTGGGCAACGGCCCGACGGGCCGGATTAGGAAGCAGAATGCAATTGACACGGGCCGACCCCGGCCACCGATCGAGCCAGATGCGCGGCCCCCTGCCCGTGCACCTGCAGATCAGCGAGATGCTGATCCGTGAAATTGCCGCGGGACGACTGGCCGACGGGGCGCGGCTGCCGACCGAGCGTGAGATGGCCGCGAGCCTAGGGATCGCCGTTGGTACGCTCAGGCGCGCGCTTGCCGACTTGACCGAAAAAGGGCTTCTCGACCGCATCCAGGGATCGGGCAACTACGTGCGGGCGCGCGGCGAGCTGTTCGGCGTCTATGCCTTCTTTCGGCTTGAGCGCATCGGCGGTGGCGGCCTACCGAGCGCCGACATCCTGTCGGTCGAGCGGCTACAGAAGCCCTCCGACTTGCCGGAGTTCGGCAACGCTGAGGAAGCTCACCGCATCCGCCGGCTGCGACGGCTCGACGGCCAGCCGGCCGCGGTCGAGGAGATCTGGCTCGACGCCAACCGCGCCGCGCGGCTCGAGCGCGAGGATCTGTCAGAATCGCTTTATCTCCACTACCGGCTCGCGCTCGGCTTCTCGATCGTTCGCGCTGAGGATCGCATCGCCGTCGCGCCCGTACCGGACTGGGCCCCGGCCGAATTCAGGCCGACGCCGGGGACGGTCGTGGGGTTCATTGAACGCATCGCCTGGGCCGGCGACGGAGCCAGCGTGGAATATTCCCGCAGCTGGTTCGATCCGGATGTGGCGCGCTACGTGACGCGTTTCAGATAACCGGGAAGGAAAACGCCGCGTGACCAAATCATCGATCGGCTACGGCATTGTCGGCTGCGGCATGATGGGCCAGGAGCACATCCGCAACATCGCCCTGCTGCGGGACGCGCATGTCGCCGCGATCTTCGAGCCGGACCCCGGCATGCTGGCAGCATCGCTGGCCATGGCGCAGGGGGCCCGGCCGGCGGTGTCGGTCGCCAAGCTGCTGGCCATGGACGAGGTTGACTGCGTTCTGATCGCCAGCCCAAACCACCGTCACCTCGCACAGTTGGAGGAGATCGCTGAACTGCGGCCGCTGCCGGTGCTGGTGGAAAAGCCGTTGTTCACCGACGCAGCCGACGAGAAGCGCATTGCGGCGCTGAAAGCCCGGATCCCGCTCGTCTGGGTAGCCATGGAGTACCGCTACATGCCCCCCGTCGCCGCCTTCATCGAGCAGGCCGGCGACGCCACCGGCGGCATCCGCATGTTGACCATTCGCGAGCATCGCTTCCCCTTCCTGGCCAAGGTCGGCGACTGGAACCGCTTCAACCGCAACACTGGCGGCACCTTCGTCGAGAAGTGCTGCCACTTCTTCGATCTGATGCGGCTGATCCTCAAATCAGATCCTGTCCGCGTGATGGCGAGCGCGGCACAGGCCGTGAACCATCTCGACGAACGCTACGATGGCGAGGCGCCGGATATTCTCGACCACGGCTATGTGCTGGTTGACTTCGCCAGTGGCGCGCGCGCCATGCTGGAATTGTGCATGTTCGCCGAAGGCAGCCGCTACCAGGAGGAACTCTCCGCCGTCGGCGGCAACGGCAAGATCGAATGTTTGGTGCCCGGGCCGGGCCGCTTCTGGCCGGCGCATCTGGGTCTCGCCCCATTGCCGCAGCTCATCGTCAGTCCGCGCAACCCGCCGGGACCGCGCCTGCTCGAGATACCGGTCGAACCCCAGCTCCTCGAAGCGGGCGACCACAATGGCTCGACCTATTTCGAGCACGCCCGCTTTGTCGCCGCGGTACGTGGGCAAGGCGAAGTGGAGGTGACCTTGCAAGACGGCTGGTGGGCAGTCATCACGGGCCTCGCTGCTCAAACATCGGCCCGCGAAGGCCGTGCCATCGAACTCGCCAGTGAATTCGCGCTGCCGGCCTAGGATGAGCGAACCAAGCGGCCCTCGGCACTTTGCAGTCATTTATGCTCAAGGAAGCGTTCCTGCTATCAACCGCAACTGCTCGTTGGATTCGAACGACGGGAAACGCTTCGTGCGATCGCCTTGCGTTACGACGTTCTCTTTGCCAAGCCGGCATTGCCCATCGTTGTTTCTTCCCCGGAGCAGAGACAGACTGAGCATCAGAAAGCATCAATCCATCCCTTTCGTACGTCGTTGCCGCCGATCACCGCACGGATCGCCCAGCGCCCTTTCGGCGTCAGAATTTCTGTAATAGGTGTAACGGGCGTCTTCGATAAGAAGGAAAGTAGGCGCGGCGCGCTCACTTCGGGTGTAGGCGACGCTAAAACTTCCACTGCAAGCGCAATGCCTTCCAAGGCAGATTGTAAAGAGACACGGTTCCTGACGATACAAAGGTCGCTTGCGCCGACTGTCGCCCTAAGCACAATAGCGCCTGCTCAGGAACGGGTTTCGAGACGTAGCGGAACTCCATTCAGTGCTCTGTCACAGGCTAACGTCAGCACCATTGTGGTTGCGAGATAGGTTGCTTCGGCGGTCTACTCGACAATCGGACTGTTCATGTCTGCAGATCGAAAACCATCTCAATACAAATCCACATCGATTAAAAACGTTCGCTATAATGAAGGAATTGTTGAGGTGATCATTGGAGAATATCTGCAAACAGAGGTTTAGGGGCGATGGTCGACAAGCAGCACAGCAGAATCGAAAAGCGTTTGGATGACGTGGGTACAGTCCGTACGCTAAGCTCAACCCGCACTCCGCTCAAACACACTGGGGACGTTGGAGAGAACGATGTCTTTCACATCGCCGATCTTCTCGGCATCGTCCGCGGCGCTGTTGTAAACGTCAGCGCCGATGATCTTGGTAACCAGGCTCCCGTCGGCCATTGTCGCCGGCGCCGCCGTTGTTGTCTGCTCGGTGCTGACAGGCTTGGCAGCGTCTTCGGCTGCGGCACTTGTGGCCCAAACTCCGGCGGTGAGAAGTGTAGCTACAGCTGTGGTAGCCAAAAGTTTGCGGATCATGGTACGTTTCCTTGTGCGTTAGTGTTGATGCACGCCGCGTTCGGCTTAACCATTGCACCGGTGGCTGAACGCGGCACTGTTTGCGACTTCACAACGAACCTTGCGAAACGAAGTTCCACCATTTCGCGAGCCCGAAAAGATGTGAGCATTCCCAGCCAGGTCCGGCAAATAGCGCACGTTCTTCTGGCGTCGGTTCGATCGCTGAGATAATCATCGGCGGTTGCCGGCTGGCTCGCCGAAATGTTCATAAAGAGCCCGACCGCTTGCGCGCGCCCAGGGTTTCGGCGATCCTCAGTCGATGAGACTGCGGCACGTTTGGCAAACTGTCAGAGATCGATTGGCTTCTAAGCCGGCTGGTGCGGTTGAGCACTGGAGCCATTTGCCCGCGGCCGATGCTAGGTCGACCTCGAGCCTTGACGCGCACTACCCGCCAGAGGAATTGCACCGACTGCGCAAAGGCGCTGAGCGGGCAGCCGAGCACGCTGCCTCCTACCTCGCCGCTGAGTTGGAAAAGGCGAGGCTCCGCCAAGAGCGTCGGAACGCCCGGCAGCAGCGCGGTTCGGGATGACCCGCTTGTCTGTTGCCGAAGACCTTGAGAGCGCTGCTGACCGCATCGCCGACATGTCGCGGGCGGATTTGCAGGTCATCCTGCGACGTGCGGCGTTGATGCTTCGGAACGTCGCTGGTGTGCCGCTGGAGCCGTCGATCGAAGAGGCGCTTAGCTCACTCGCGGCCGAGATGGAAATTGGACGCTCGGATCTCATTCAGATCGTGTTGCGCGAGTGGCTGGAAGCCAAAGCCTATCTTCCAGTCCGGACGATCGACGAGGAGAGCGAGACAGACAGCAGTGCGTAGCACTGCCTGAAAGCGTGAAGAGGAGCGTCGCAGCAGTGGCCTACACGGTGATTTGGTACGGGAGAGGGCATCGTTGAAAAGACGCCCTTCGATGCCGAGAAGGCCGCGAGAGATCACGCGCTGGCGACCTTTCCTGCTCGAAGGCAGGATGACGGTATCGTAGCGGTGGAAGTCCGCAAAGATGACGGCACGGTCGTATTCAGTCGAGCCTAGTTGGGCATTTGCGAGAGTCGGGCCCGCTGCCGGGGAGACAGCGGGCCCATCAAGGCTTGGCCGGATGGGGATTGGGCACAAGGGCATCCGGCCAAGCCCCTTCAACGAGGGAGGCGAATTTTTGTTCCCGCGCCGTTAGTATAAGAAGCCGCTGCGCGGACATGGTCGACTAGAGCTGCTTCTGGGGGCTGGTGTCGTCAAGCACACCCTTGAGGCCGCCGCGGTGCTGGTCCCGCGCGGAGTCAGCGCTTTCCAAGAATTCGAGCTTCACGCAGAAGCGATGACCAATTATGCGGCCCAAGGAAGGCGATAAGCTCGCGGGCTTGTGCTTCGGTGATGCCTGTCTCTTTGACTAAGCGATGAACTGCAACATTCTCAGCGCTCAGGGGGATTTCGGCCATACTGAGGGCGCAACGTGCCAAGGGCCTTCCAGTTCCGGAAATAAATGACTCGCTAGTGCATCTCCACAGGCGTACCCTAAATTGTCGCCCGCCTTCTACGGCACACGGGTGCTTGGAAGAGTAGATCACGCTTTCGCCCAATAGGGAGATGCGCGATGACCTTACGCGGCATAGCTGACGAGAAGCAGTTAGCAACACTCACCAGGATTCTAGACGACTATTGCGAGCAAGCCGGGATTGAAGGCTCTCACCCGGCGCGAGAGCATCTAGCCCGTCGCCTGATTGCACTTTTCAGCGGCGGGATCGACAGTCCAGACGATATCAGGATGGCTCTGGACAGCATCTCAAAGGACTGGAAACCAAGCGCTATCCAGTAGGTATGAGTACCTGCTTATGGTGACCGGCCGGGTTTTGGCAGAACGCCACGCCCGTCCGCCCACACCTCGTAGACGCTCAGCGGCCCTAGTCGCCGGGCCGATTGAGAACGCCGAATTCGACCGAACGTGCGCCCCGATCTGTCTCATAGTCCTTGGCCATGAGACAGCGTTGAAGCAACGCCCGCACTGCCTCAGCACGGTTCGGAAGTCTTTTCTCAAATCGCCAAGCATCCAGGACAGCGAGTTCCTCGGCATTGACCATGATCTGCAGACGATATGTTCGCTTGAGGGCATCCATTTTGTCAGCTCTCTCTCACTACCTCAATCCGTCAAGCCAGCATCGTGATGCACGATGGCATCAAGGATCGCCTCATAGACGCTGCCGGTGTCTTCCTCAATCTCGGTGCTGCTGATTTCCACGGCCTTGGCGTCGGCGAACAGCTTTTGCGTCAGATCGGCGACTGAGATGATGTCGGCGCCGACCGTCTCGGGGACGTTGCTGGAAATCCACTTGTGCAGGAAGTTGGTGCCCCGTACGCTCATTTTTTTGCCCTTTCAATATCCGGCAGGGCGAACGTAAGAGTGATAGAATCGTTCCTCACGACGTACTAGACCACAAACTGGATTGCAAAGCATGCGGGACGGTTCGTCTGGACATTCCCGAAAAAGCGACTGACTTACGCCAATTCATTGCAGTAGTTGTGGCGGCTTCCTTGGTGAATGGGGCGATCTGCAGGACAATTTTTACGCCCAAACGCGCGGCACTCAAGCCTTCGATCTGAACAACGGTAACATTACCAAGAAGTAGCGCCTCCTGCTGGAGGTCGCGCAGACCGCGTGGTTAAGCGAGTTCGAAGCAAAAATCACAAATAAGGTCGGCAACCTTGACGGCTTCAAAATCGGTCATGTGCGCGGCTGTCTCAACAGCGACAGTTTCCATGTCGTCCTGATCAACGGCCAAGAGGTCAAGGATCTTTGCAAACTTAAACTTTAGCTCACGGTCGCCATCAAACTCATCGATGGTAACGTGTAGAATGCTTTCATTCGCTTCGATCAATCGCGTTTGAATGCTTTCTGATGAAGCCGCTAGCGCTCTTATTGCCGCAAAGAAATGCCCCCGCGCATTGGAATATTTTTCGTCCATATTGATACCGCCGGCTCATGGTCATTTAGGATTTGGCTTGCGCGATTCATCTGGTCTTTTTGAGGTAGCGCGCTTCCCTCAGAATCGAAGCTCGATCGATCCCGACCAATGAGATGATCTCACGTATTTGCTCGTCGGTAGCCCCTGTTTCCTGCGCGAGAGCTCGAATAGTTTCGACCGAAAGAGGGGCCGTCTCTGATCTTCGTTCGTCGTCCTAGTGCCTTAGGTTGGGGCAAGAGTCCGATAGTCGCTCACAAGCGTCAGCGCCCAGGAGTTGTAAGCTGACGACCCCTACATCCATACGCTTTAATGCAGCCGTTAGCCAATCACTTTGCAAAATCAGTTATCTTCGCGAAAATCCTGCAGCGAGGCATGCCGTAAATCTTCCTCGCCCCGTAGGTGCTTCACGCGGCCGATCAGCCCCGGCTTGACCCACTGCGTCGCCGGGCACTCAAGCCCTTGGGCTGCGTCCCTTTTTTCCAAACAGACCCGAGATCACGATGACGTCAGGCTTGCCCATCGCGCTGTAAATCCGCCTGAATCGTAACCCAAAGGGTCGCCGCGATCGGCGGGGCCCCAGACGCTGCGATCGGCGGCAAAAATTTCTCGATGATCGGATTCCGACATGGTCAATGAAGTCAAGTATTCGGACGTCAAGGACGCCAAATACGGGCTAGGCAACTTCCAGCAGATACGCAGGATGGTGCTTGCCGTTCTGATCGTGGTGATGTTCTCGGCTCTGATGTTCGGTCAGTCGACCTTCCCGCCAGACACCCCGGTGCACGAGGCGATTGAAATGGTTGGCGTGGTGCTGATCTTTCTCGGGGTGATTGGTCGCCTGTGGGCAACACTCTATATCGGTGGCCGCAAATCCTCCGAGGTGGTCACTGGCGGCCCTTATTCGATCACCCGCAACCCGCTCTATGTCTTCTCCAGCGTGGCCGCTGCCGGGGTCGGCGCCCAGATCGGCTCGATCACCACGATGATCGGCTTTGCGGTGATGTGCGGCCTGGCGTTCCATGTCGTCATCTTGCGCGAGGAAAAATTCCTCAAGGAAGCCCTTGGCCTTCCGTATCAGGCCTTTCTGGCGAAAGTGCCACGCTTCTTTCCTGATCTTTCGCTTTACGAGGAAGGCGACACTGGCAGCTTCAAGCCGAGCCTGCTTTTGACCACGCTGCTGGACGGCCTGGTATTCCTCGTCGCGCTTCCGGCCTTCGAGCTGATCGACGGCGCCCAGCAGTCGGGCATATTGCCGGTCCTGTTCCGGTTGCCCTAGCAGCTTGCAGCGCTCAGCCCATTAGCGTATCCTAATTTATTGCACCGATATTGTGAAGCAACAAGGGAAAGGGCTAATGGGGAAGCATCTGTGGTTAGGCTTGGTGTTAGCTTGCTCAGGAATACTTTTGAACGCCATGACCGCCGAGGCAAAAGCTTTCAAAAGCTTCCAAGGCAAAGAGTGCAGACCCGACTACAAACGGCTTTGCCCAATGACACCAATCGGCAAATGTGATCTTCAAAGCATGATCGATCAGCTATCCCCCGCATGCAAAGCGTTCGTCGAGAAGCACAAATAACGGTCAATCGTCCTCCCGATGTGATGCGTGCCGTAAATCTTCCTCGCCGCGAAGGTGCTTCACACGGGCAATGAGCCCCGGCTTAACCCATCGCGTCGCCGGCCGCTTCATGCCCTTCGGTGCCGGCCCTGCGTATTCTTGGACCCAATTCCACAGCCGTTCGCGCATCTCCCGCTTCAAAGTGATGAAGGCCGAGCCGACATTTCCTGTGTCGCGCTCGGCCATCAGGGCGAAAGCGGGCTTACCAGCTCGCGCTCGACGCCGAGCAGATCGTATTCGTCGATCGTAAAGGCTTTCGTCTTCAGCCAGGCCGTTGACGGGCCGCTGCGATATTTGCTGTCCCGGCGCTTCGATATCAGCCCCTCGAGCCCTGCCTGATCGACCAGATGGAAGATTGCCTTGGCTTTGCCCGGCAGCGCTTGGCTGACCTGGATTCGGATGTCAGGCGGGATCATGCTCGCCAATATCTCGCGGCGGTCCGCTAGCGGCATGTCGCGCAGATCGTGACCGTTGGGAGATCGAAGGCGACGAAATCGAGGTCGTGCTGCCGCCTGGTGATCGCTTTCCGAAGTTCCCCGAAATCGGACAGGCCAGCGTCGTTCAAGACGACGATCTCGCCGCCGATGATGGCTCTGCACATTCAGGCCTTTGGAGGCGTCGGCCAGATCGCGGTACTTCGAAGTCCAATCGAGGCCGCGCCTGGTGAAGATGCGTGACGCCGGCGGCATCCCTCACGATCTGCGCCGCGCGCGACCTCACCCCATGGAACATGTACAACCAGCACGGTTGCGAAATAAGCAAAAAGCGACAGGTCAGCCATTTCAGCACCGAGACATAGCGGCGGCTGTATTTGAGAAAAATCTGCAGGACGACGGAAACTGCCCCGAACATGATGACATAGGCGAGACTGAAGCAGCCAGTTCGGATAGCACCGGCGCATGTTTCCGGCAATTCCGTGGGAGGTGGTCCGCCCAATGCGGCAGCTGATCTCCTGAACCACCGACATCAGGGGATAGCTGAACAGCATCGTCCATGTGAGGCCGAAGCCGAACTGGCCTCCGGCCTGGGAATACGTGGCAATACCGCTTGGATCATCGTCGGAGGCGCCCGTTATGAGGCCAGGGCCCAAAATGCCGAGAAACCGGGGCTTCGACGGCCCGTTCTTTTGCATGCACAGGCTCCTCCGCTGCGAGCGGGGTAACTCGCCGCCACGGCAAAAGCTCCGCCGTGCAGAAAATTATCCTGCGCCCCCGGCGGGCCCCAGTGGCTGTCTCGCCGTCACGGTCGTCCCGCGTGGCTGCCGCCGTTCGCTCCTGGGATCGCTTGGAACGAAACCAGGGTTCCCTCGTTCGCCTTGGCGACGCTGGGGCAGAAAATATGCAAGATCCCTTCTTTGAAGAGCCGGTGATGATTGAGACGGCAAACCCGGGAGCTTATCGCACTTTGGTTAGTGTCTCTGAGGCGGCGATCTTTATGATGGAGAGCTGGCCCGGCGAACATGGGCAGCGCCACAGGGTGGCACTTCAAGCATGCACCGGCCATCTCACCAATCCGGAGAAGGTCGAAACGGCCCGCCAAGCCTTCCTCGCCGCGGCGGAAGAGGCTGGTTTGGTCGTTCTGAAAGCGGAGCCCGCGGTAAAGGCGACACGCCGCCCGGCAGGCGACGCAAAGCGCAAGAACCGGGCGCGAATGGAGGAAGAGGAAGACTTTATGGTCCGTTTCCTGGCGCGCGAAACGGGCATCACCGAAACCCAGGCCCGTGATCTGATCAATATGATGGGGGCCGACCGGTCCTCGTTGCTGCGCGAGGCCAGGATATTGAAAGCGCAACATTGAGCTTCTGCGTGGCAGTCGAAAAAAATTTCTGCGGCCTCTTGAACGGTTTTTAGAGCATTCCCAAATCGTTCGCCGTCGAGGCTTTAGGCTCGACAAAAATGGCGTCGCGGTGACGCTGCGACGCTGCTTGTAAACCATGTTGCTTCATGGAGGATATGGCTATGAGAAGCTTTGACTATGCCCCCCTGTATCGCACGACGGTCGGCTTTGACCGCCTGTTCGACATGCTAGATAGCAGCGTGCGATCGGACTGGCCGCCCTACAACATCGAGAAGACCGGCGACAACGACTATCGCATCACCATGGCAGTTGCGGGCTTCAGCCCCGAGGAAGTCGAGCTTACACAGCACGGCCCTGAACTGATCGTCATCGGGCAGAAGCAGCCCGAGCAGGGCGATCGGCAAATTCTTCATCGCGGCATGGCGACACGCAACTTCAAACAGGTCTTCAGGCTGGCGGACTATGTGAAGGTCGCGGATGCCACGCTGGAGAATGGCTTGCTGTCGGTGGATCTGGTCCGCGAGATCCCCGAGGAGCTGAAGCCGCGTCGTATTGGCATTGGCACGTCGACCGGCAAGCAGCCGTCGCCCAATAAGCAGATTAGCCAGGATACCCAGCCACAGCGCAAAGTTGCCTGACCAAAATCAATCTGCGGTCCCGCCTCCCGGCTAAGCCGGGAGGCACTGATTGCGGAGAATGGAGATGACCACCGGATCTGAGATCTTTTTACAAACGAAAGCAGGCTATGCGGCATCGGACCGCGCGTCGCAATTGCCAGGACATCCTGATGATGTCCTCCAGCACCCCAACATGAGCGTTGCCGAGAAGCGGGCGTTGCTGGCCTCGTGGGCGTCCGACGCACGTGCCATCCCCGGAGTGCCGATACTGCGTCAGTTGGATGACGGTTCAATTGTAATGGTCGACGCAATCCTTCGCGCTCTGAAGGCGCTGGACGGGCAACAGCCAGACGAAAAGGGTCAAGGTCGGCCTGGGACGCCATGGCGAAGACCCTACGATCGACGGCACCTAATTAAGTTGTCGCCTTGGTTTCGTCGACGGCGGCCGGATGATGACGACGAGCCCCCACCCTGTCCTGCGTATGGCATCGTCGCTCCAAGGCGAGGCAGTGGCGTAGCAACTGCCAGTGCGGAGCCCGCATTGGGGCGGAGAATGGCGGTGGACTTGCTAGATTCGCGGACTGCTGTCCGCAGGATGCGTGGCCTCCTTCAAGCCAACCGAGATCGCGATTTTTCTCCATACCTAGCAAGATGTATTCATTCGAGAGCTGACAGAAGCAGGCAAACCGGCCCGTCGCAGAAACGGATAGCATGGCGTGCTATTCGGAAATCTGCCTGCCTGACCCATTGCTCTCGTTGAACCTGTCAGGAAGAGGAAAAGAGCGTCCAATCATGGACGGCCCGGGCCGCCATGCGGGAGGCAGTGCCTCCCTTGGCATGGGACGCCATGATCTGCTGCGAGCGGCAAGAGCTGCGACTTTAGGTCAGTCGTGCCCGCGTCGTGCGCGGCGTGGCCAGAAGCAGGCTCGTTTCGCTGCCCGTTATGCCAGCTATCAGTCGGATGCGGCGTAGCACAGCATCGAAATCGGTCAGCGAGGCCGTCCCGAGTTCGACAACCAGATCCCAGCGGCCGTTGGTGGTATGGATGGTCGAGACTTCCGGGAAGCCACCCAGCGCCCGAACCACGCGGTCAGCGGCATGGCCCTCAATCTCAATGAGCATGATACCGCGGATGCGCTGATCGACGGCGTCGGCGCGCAGCACCACGGTGTAGCCGATGATGTCGCCGGATCGTTCCAGTCGCTCCATACGGGCCCTGACCGTGGCGCGCGAGACGCCGAGGTCGACGGCGAGATCCGACACGCTGCGCCGAGCGTCATGTCGCAGCAAAGTTACGAGCCGTTCGTCTAGCGCATCCATCAGGGTTACCATTCTGATCAGTTTCGCTGCCATTATGATAAATATAGCTTTCCGGATTGCCAATTCTGCTTGTTCATATCGCCGGCTCGCCATGATCTCCTCACGGTCATTCGAACTTGGCGACGGGGAAACAATGCGTTGCAAAATCGTCGGGGCGCCGGTGCAGGACGGTGCCGGCAGAATGGGATGCGAAATGGGGCCAAGTGCGCTGAGGACCGCCGGACTTGTTGAGGTGCTGTCCGGCCTCGGCCACACTGTCGAGGATATGGGGGCCGTCCAGGCAATTCCGGCGAGGCGCGTCGTGCATGGCAATCTGGCGCTGAAGTCCCTGCCCGAGGTGTCGGCCTGGACATTCGCCATTGCCGAGGCCGCCTACGCGGCAAGCGAGGACGCCATGCCGATCTTTCTTGGCGGCGACCATTCGATCTCAGCCGGGACCGTGTCGGGCCTCGCCCGCCGCGCCGCCGAGGCCGGGCGCACTCTGTTCGTGCTGTGGCTCGACGCGCATCCGGATTTCCACACGCTCGACACCACCGCCAGCGGCAATCTGCACGGTGTTCCGCTCGCCTACGCCAGCGGCCAGCCGGGTTTCCGTGGTTATTTTCCGGATCTTCCGGCAGCGGTCGATCCCAAGCGTATCTGCACCATGGGCCTGCGCAGTGTCGACCCGGCCGAGCGCAGTGCGCTTAACCAGGCGGGCGTGACTGTGCACGACATGCGCGCCATCGACGAGCATGGCATCGCGCCGCTGCTGCGCGCCTTCCTGGCGCGCGTGTCGGCGGAAGGCGGGCTGCTGCATGTCAGTCTCGACGTCGACTTCCTCGACCCGTCGATCGCACCGGCAGTCGGCACCACGGTTCCCGGCGGCGCGACGTTTCGCGAGGCGCATCTGGTGATGGAGATGCTGTCCGACAGCGGGCTCGTCTCCAGCCTGGACCTTGTCGAGTTGAATCCCTTTCTGGACGAGCGAGGCCGTACCGCGACGCTGATGGTCGACCTGACGGCGAGCCTGATGGGCCGCCGCATCATGGACCGCCCGACTCGCAGCCATTCCGGGAGCTTTTGATCATGACCACGGCAAAGCTGAACATCGTCCCCTTCGTCAGCGTCGATCGCATGATGAAGCTGGTGATCGCCATCGGCGTCGAGCGCTGCCTGACCGAGCTCGCCAGCTACATCGAGGAAGACTTCCGTCGCTGGGAACTTTTCGACAAGACGCCTCGCATCGCCTCGCATAGCCATGACGGCGTCATCGAACTGATGCCGACAAGCGATGGGCGCCTCTATGGCTTCAAATATGTCAACGGTCATCCGAAGAACATGCGCCAGGGTTTGCAGACGGTCACCGCCTTCGGCGTGCTCGCCGATGTTGGCAGCGGCTATCCGATGCTGCTTACCGAAATGACCATCCTGACTGCGTTGCGCACCGCCGCCACATCCGCTGTCGCGGCAAAGTATCTGGCACCGGGCGGCACGCGCACCATGGCCATCATTGGCAATGGCGCCCAGTCGGAATTCCAGGCCATCGCCTTCAAGGCGCTGACTGGTCTCGATCGGCTCAGGCTCTACGACATCGACCGGTCCGCCTCGCGGAAATGCGCGAAGAACCTGGCTGGCATGGGGTTCGATATCACCATATGCGGGACCGGCCAGGAAGCGGTTGAAGGTGCCGGGATCATCACGACCGTTACCGCCGACAAGCAATGCGCCACCATTCTCACCGACAACATGGTCGGCTCCGGCGTCCACATCAACGCCGTCGGCGGCGACTGCCCCGGCAAGACCGAACTGCACAAGGACATCCTGCTGCGCTCCGACATTTTCGTCGAGTTCCCGCCACAGACACGCATCGAGGGCGAGATCCAGCAGCTGGATCCCAACCATCCAGTGACCGAGCTCTGGGAAGTGATCACCGCCAAGGCACAAGGCCGCCGAGACGCCAAGCAGATCACGCTGTTCGATTCAGTCGGCTTCGCCATCGAGGATTTTTCGGCCCTGCGATATGTACGGGACCAGTTGCAAGCGACCGGCCTGTACGAGGAACTCGATCTGCTCGCCGATCCCGACGAGCCGCGAGATCTGTTCGGCATGCTGCTGAGGGCAGCCATGCAGCCGGCAGCATAACAAGGGTCGCTCAAAAACCTGTATCCGCCCTCCTGCCCAATTGCACTTGCACCTTCATTGCTGGCGGTGCCGCGCCCGAACTGGTTCATGCAGAGTTTCGTGATCCCTGCCGCCGGCGCGTTCCTCTTTGTAACATCTTGTCTTGTGCACCCGGTGCGCTTTGCTGTAGCGAGGCTGCTGACGTAGATCGGGGCTGCGGCAACTGAAGAGCAAATGAAGGGTGGCCAAATGCCTGAAGATCTTATCAAGTCCGACGTGGAATTGCTCGAGATGACCGCCGACATCGTTTCCGCCTAAGTCAGCAACAATCCGGTTCCAGTTGCGGAACTCGCTCGTATAATTGTCGATACCTATGAAGCGATCAGCAAGCTGCGGGGATCACCCGCACCCAAAGCGGAAGAGAAGCCTACACCCGCTGTCCCGGTCAAGAAATCGGTGACGCCCGATTTCATCATCTGCCTGGAAGACGGCAAGAAGTTCAAATCGCTCAAACGACACTTAGGCACTCACTACGATCTGTCACCGGATGCGTATCGTGCGAAATGGGGCCTACCCTCTGATTATCCGATGGTTGCGCCGAACTACGCTGCGGTGCGATCGACGATGGCGAAGGCGATCGGCCTGGGACGGAAGGCCGTAGCGCCTGAGCCTGAAGCGGCGCCAGCGAAGCGCCGCAAGATTGGCATCAAGACGAGCTGACATCGGGGCTATTTTGCTCAAAAGGCCCGCGTTCTGTTGCAGGGGCGCGGGCTGATCGTTTTCTGTTAGAATGAACCGTTGCCCCTTGTTCAAGGGCGGCGGCTGTCGAAGGACACCATCCCTCTAGGGGTGATGACCCTCTCGCAGTCGGCATATTTGAAAACGCAGCGATGATCGCCTCGAGCGATACATTTAATGCGTTGGAAAAGGTCCTGCCCTTCTGCCAAATCGCGACGTAGTGATAGAGCGCGGATGGTTCCACCGGCTTTGCTTCGAGGTTAAACGCCGCGTACTCACGCGCGATGATCTCGTTAGTGATCGAAATGCCTAGGCCGGCCGAAACGTATCCGGCTTCGTGACCGTTGCAATCGAATTCCACCAGTATGTCAGGCTCAACGCCGGCAAAGCGCAAGGCATTGAAGTTCATTTGGTGGGCGGCGAACTGCGGATCGATATCGACGATCGTTTCGCCTGCCAGGTCGTGGGCCTCGATACAGGTCTGTTTTGAAAAGCGATGGTCGGGATGAAAAATGCATACGTTGCGCGCTGACCCAAGGGCCGCCCATTCAAACAGGCTTGGGTCCAGCGGCAGTCTCGAGATTCCAAGATCTGCCCGCCCAGCCAGGATGTGCTCGCCGATCTGCTCGTAGCTTCCAGAAATCGACCGGACATTCGAAGCGGTCTTTGAATGGATAATCGCCACAACCTTGGGCAAGGTCACGAAACCGAAAACGGATGGCGCGGCAATCGCAATCCTCTGCTTTTCCTCATTCTTCATCGCGAAGATCGACGCTTCCAGTCGATCCAGGGACGTCAGGGCAAGTTCTACGTTTCGCAGGAGTTCCCAGGCTTCCTGCAAGGGGACGATGCGGTTGGCTGATCTCTTGAAGAGTGTAATGCCGAGCGTGGTCTCGAGTTGCTTCACATGTTGACTGACGGCCGGCTGGCTTATCCCGAGCACTGCCGCCGCTCGCCTTGTCGAACCGGCCCGCAACACTTCTCGGAAGACCTTCAGTTGACGGAGCTTCAGGTCGCTCTGCAGCAACTCCATTCCCTGCGCTCCTTTCCCTGATAACGCCACCCGGGAAGCAGATAAGGCCAACCTGGGGAACAACGAACCGCCGCAGTATATAACGGTGCGTTATAGATAAAATAATAAAAATTATAGATTGAGTGTGTAATTTCAAGCGCTAGAATTAGGCAATATCTCAAATTAACTCCAAATTACAAATATAACAATTCGCAACCTTGGGTTATACGACTTGGTCTGAGTGACAAAGGCCGGCGTATCTTGAGGTACTGCGAGTCGAGGAAAACGCCCCATGGGTGGTTTTACTATTCAGTTTGTTGTCGCGCTCACCGTGACCATAAGCCTGGCCCTTGTCAGCGGCTGCCTGGGTACGGCATTTGGGTTGTTCTTGGCTATTTCGAAGGGCACGGCACAACCGCGCCTCAACAGTGTCGTGACGGCCTACACCACGGTTGTCCGTGGTGTACCAGAACTTCTCATTATCCTGCTCATCTACTTCGGCGGAACCACGCTCGCCAGCAAGATCGCCGGCCGGTATGTGGAGGTGAACGCATTCACCGCAGGGGTTATCGCGCTCTCGGTCGTTTTCAGCGGTTATGCTACCGAAGTGTTTCGCGGCGCGATTGCGGCAGTGCCAGCGGGTCAAACCGAAGCGGCAAAGTCGCTTGGGCTGAACGCCTGGCAGCGCTGGATGTTCGTCATCGGACCTCAAATGCTGCGGTTGGCGCTGCCTGCCTATGGCAATCTCTGGATTTCGCTCTTCAAGGATACCGCGCTGGTTTCGATCGTCGGCCTGACCGACATCATGCGCGTTGCGTATGTGGGGGCCGGATCCTTGCGCGCACCATTGACCTTCTACCTTGCGGCCTCCGCTCTCTATCTCTCGCTGACCACCGTCACGCTGCTGTCGATCCAGCTGGCTGAGCGGCGCTATCCGGCACTCAGCCGGTAGGAGGGAGCGACCCATGAACCTCGGCTTGATCTTTGACGCAATGGTTGTCCTGCCTTCGGGCGTTGGTCTCACCTTGACCCTGACGGTCTTGTCGCTGACGGCCGGATTTCTTCTGTCCGTGCCGCTGGCCTTCATGCGCGCGTTTGGACGCCCCGGCCTCTCGCTCGCTGTGCTGGCATACACCTATGTCATCCGCGGCACGCCGATGCTTGTTCAGCTCTTCCTGCTCTACTACGGCCTCGGTCAGATCGAGGCGGTGCGAACCAGCATCTTTTGGGTGATCCTGCGCGACCCTTTCTGGTGCGCCCTTCTGACATTTTCGCTAAACAGCGCGGCACACACCACCGAGATCCTGTGCCGCGGTCTCCAGTCCGTGCCTAAGGGTGTCACCGAGGCGGCCACGTCTCTCGGCTTGAAACGCTTCCAGATCGCTCGCCTGGTCACCTTCCCGATCGCCTTCAGGATATCGCTTCCGGCCTACGGCAACGAGGTCGTGGGGATGATCAAGGGCTCGTCCCTGGCGAGCACCGTAACGCTGCTCGAGATCACCGGCATGGCGAGACAGATGGTGTCGACGACGTTCGCGCCGTACGAGATCTTCATCGTCGCCGGAGCGATCTACCTATCGCTCACCTCGATCGCGGTGAAAGCGATCCAGTTGCTGGAGCGATGGCTTTCGACCGACGGCCATGCGGTGCATCGACGCAAAGCCCGATTGCGTCCCCCCTTGCCTGACCCAGAGATCACGACGCCCATGCCCTGAACTGCGGGTTTTTGGCCGCCCTTTCCATCTTAACCAACGATGAGGTGCATCATGCGCATACCCCTGGCTATTGCTGTTTCCATCGCATCCCTGATGTCGGCATTCCCGGCCAACGCCGAAAGCGAGCGCGTCATTTCGATCGCCTCCGAAGGCGCCTCACCGCCCTGGGACGGCACCGACGCGAACGGTCAACTCTACGGCTACGATATCGATGTCGGACAGGAACTATGCCGTCGCATCCAGATCAAATGTACCTTCGTCCCGCAGGATTGGGACGGGATCATCCCGGCACTGCTTGTCGGCAAGTTCGACGTCATCATGTCCGGCATGGCGATCACCGAGAAGCGCAAGCAGTCGATCGCATTCTCGATCCCCTACGCCGCCGGCTTCAACCAGTTCGTGGTGCGAAAGGAACTGGGTCTCGACGCCGGCGACACCAAGGAAAAGGTCAACCTTTCGACCATCGGCGACAAGGAGAAGGCGACCATTGATCGCCTCAGATCGACACTCGCCGGCAAGGCGATCGGGGCCCTGCGCTCGTCAAATTCGGAAGCCGTCGTGAAGGAAATCCTGGGCGATGTCGTGACCATTCGCAGTTACGACAGCCTCGACAACATGAAGCTCGATCTTGCCGCGGGTCGCATCGACGGCGGCCTCGCCGACTATTTCACCTGGCGGGATTTTCTGGAGACGCCTTCCGGCTCGGATGCGGTGTTTTTCGGCCCGGAATTGAAAGGCGGCCTCTGGGGACCGGGCGTCGGCGCCGGCATGCGCAAGGACGATGCCGAATTGCTCACCAAGTTCAACGCGGCCATCGACGCGGCCACCAAGGATGGGACGATCAAGGCGCTGAGCCTGAAGTGGTTCAAAACCGACATCTCACCGGCCCTCTCTCAATAGGCGGCAACCGGCTTCGACATTGACGGGGCGGTGGCCGGAACGCCAGCGCCCTCCCCTCCTTCAAGGCGAGCTCCATGAAAGACCAGTTCTGCGCGGTCGTTACCGGCCAATCCCTGATCACGCACGATATCCGTGACGTCAAAGACGAACGCTTCATCGCGGTTACGGACTTCCTGCGCCAAGGCGACGTCGTCTTCACCAACTTCGAGTCGACAATCCTCGGCAAGCACGGCGGGTGGCCGACCAAGGGCAAATACTTCGGATATTCCAGGGCTGAAGTGCTCGACGCATTGCAGGCCATCGGTTTCAACGCGCTCGCGCTGGCAAACAACCACGCCTTCGATCTCGGCGCCGGCGGCATCCTCTCGACGCTGGAGGAAGTGGAAGCGCGCGGCTTCCTGCATGCCGGCATCGGGGCCGACGAGACGGAGGCCAGGAAACCGGGCCGCCGCCGGCTGGGCGCGCGCGAGGTCGCGCTTCTTGCAATGGATGCAGGCCCCGGCCCGACCAACATGTATGCGGAAGACCGCACGGCCTTCCGGCCGGCTCGGCCCGGCGTCAATCGTCTGAACACCGTTCGCAAGATGGGGGTGCCGGACGGACATTTCCGCAGACTGGCAAGGCTGGGCGCTCATTTGCAAAGCTCCCCCTTTGAACTGGCCAACTATGCGCAACCGGAGGACCCGGTAGAGGTGTCGGCCGGCAAGGAGATCAATTTCTACGGCACCGTGTTCACGCAAGCCCCGGATTTCGGCCGTCGGATCGAGGTCGATCAGCGGAGCGCGAGTGTCCATCTGTCCGCCATCCGGCACGCGGCGGCACAAGGCGATTTCGTCATCGCCTATCTGCACCACCATCATTGGGAACCAGGTTGGCAGGACGTGCCGCGCTGGGTGCAGACCTTTGCCCGGATGTGCATCGACGCCGGCGCGAACCTGTTCGTCAGCCACGGCGCTCCGGTGCTGCAGGCGGTGGAGATCTACAATGACTCGCCGATCTTCTACGGTTTGGGAAATTTCCTCTTCCACGTGCATCCCGACGAAAACGAATGGGATCCACCGGAAGTCTGGCAAAGCATCGTCGCCGCGTGCCGCTATGATGCGGGCGGAAACCTCGCAGAAATAGATCTCCTGCCCGTCGTGATCGGGGCGGAAGCTCAGTCTCTCGGATCAGCAACGGGCAGATTGGTACCCGTCGCCGTGACGGGAAGCGCGGCGCGAGACATCCTCGAGGGATTCGCGACCCGCTCACGGGCGTTCGGCGTCGAAATCGAAGTGTCCTCGGCTTGCGGCCGCATCGCAGTGTTCGCTGCCCGAAAATTCGGCTGACGGGGCCGACCGGCCGTCAGGCCGTATTGTGTTCGGCCGGCGCGGCTTCGCCGACCGTTTCATTGTCGCGTTCGCATCGAGCAATGCCAACTCCTCCCCCAATGCGGCGATAAGGGACGAGACGCGACCGCGCACACGCGGCGGAAGGTTTACAAGCCCCTCGATCAGGCGCCGGCCCTCCGCGCTGGCGATGAAATCCAGGCGCTCATCGACCGGCAGGGGCCGCGCCTCGACACGGGCCTCATCGTTTCCCGGCAGGCCTTCGAAGAAGCGGCCGACAGGAACGCCGAGCGAGCTGGCGATCTCGTAGAGCATCGACGCGCTCACGCGATTCCGCGCGTTCTCGTATTTCTGGAGCTGCTGGAAGCTGATGCCTATGGACCGGGCAAGCTGGGCTTGCGAGACGTCGGATTGGACGCGAACGGTCGCAATCTGCCTGCCGACGTGCTGATCGGCGGGATGAGGGTCACTGTCGATCTTTGGCTTCGGCCCCGTCCGAAGGAGGACGGAGCGTTGCGGTTTCAACAAGGCCTTTCGATCCTCCACAAGTCAGTCGGATAGAGAGTATGTCGCGTACGCTCCGGGCTCTTCGCTCCGATGTTATCCGCAGATCGAATCGCCATTTAATATACCTTATAGGGTGCAAAATGACCCTATAGGTGGCAAAGAAAATCTGCCTGCCGATTGTGGACTCATGGTCAGTCCACGACAGATTCGAGCCGCTCGGGCTTTGCTTGGTTGGTCGCAGCAGGAGCTGGCCGACAAGGCAATTGTGTCGCTGAATGCGCTGGCCCGGTTGGAAAATGGCAAGGTAGATTCCCGGATCAGCACGTTGCAGGCCATTGAGGCGGCTCTGACAAAAGCAGGTGTCGAATTCTTGTCTGCTGGTCAAAAGGGTGAGGGTGTACGGCTCTTAGATCCTCTGGTTTGATGGTCCAGTCTGTTTGCTGGCCAATCCGAATAATATTCTCCAAGGTCGAGCGTATCTGCGGCCAAGGAAACTCAGCGTCGTCCTCCGAAGACTGCCCTTCGCTAGGCACCATCAAGCTTGGCTGCCACACCGGCACGAGAAGCAGCGGGGGGGTCGGACAGTATCTCGAGCAGGTCCGCTGCTCGGACGGCCGCCTCGCGTTCGGCCCGCAACGTCGCCGAGTAGCCAACTTCCCTATCTGCCGTATCCCAGCGTGCCTGGGCCGCAAAGTCGGCTTCAGCCTTCGCGCGGACAGCCACGTGATAGGACCGACGCCGAGTACATCTCGAAGCGCCTCAGGTGAATGCAGCGTCACGGTCTCACCGTCGGACAGGGTGGTCGCGCAAGGAAATCCAATCGTTTCGATGAGTTTCCGCTCCAGGCGTTGCTGTTGACGGCACAGCCATTCAGTCTGCTGGTGGGCATCCTGCCATTTGCGCCACACCGCCACCGCATGATCGGCAGATTGGCCTGTTTCCAGATCGCTGCGGACAAACGCGTTTCGATTTGATCTCGCCATTGCAATTGCCGTTCCCACAAGTACCCTCCTGCGCGTGACGAGAAGCAAAGTCGTGCTATTGTCGGAATCAGCTATGATCCGAGTTCCCTGAAGCTTGGTTGTGGTCAGGCCGGATGACTGCCGACGCACGTCCCTCAGCCGAGTCCATACGTGAGCCCCTGCCCTATGAACTTCGGCGGCAGAAAGGCTTACGTGAGCGATTTCATATCACATGAGCCGTAAGTGATCAACTTGAAATTAGATGATGTGAAAGAAATTGCCGGCGCCCAGATCAGAGCAGCGCGAGCGTTGATACGTTGGAGTGCCGAAGATTTGGCCGATGCAGCTAGCGTGGGAGTGGCGACAGTTAGGCGCGCAGAAGCTGCGGATGGCGTCCCTCCGATCACAATAGCAAATCGGAACGCGATCCGTGGCGCCCTTGAGAGAGCGGGCATCGTGTTCATTTCGGAAAACGGCGGTGGTGCTGGCGTGCGCTTGGCCAAACGGCAATAGCGAACGCCGAACGCACAGCTTCGAGCGATCGACACCGACTTCCGGCCGCTTTGCGCCAGGTGCCGCCATACCTATTGTGACATTGAACGACCGACAAGGGGCCGTAAGCAGTCGGATGGCTTTTGGTGGTTCGGTAGGACGAGCTGCCGTTACCCAATACGCTGCAGTTCCACACTGCCTTTTATGCCACTTTTCGAGCACAGACCGGGAACATCTGACCGTTTCCATTCATCGCCCAAGGACAGTTTAGCGCTGGAAAAGCCAAGTGTGGGAGCTCAGAAATGGCCGCAACGGGCCGAAAGCCGACTCTCCGCTATCGGGAGGTACTTAGCTGAAGCGGACATTTCACATACGATCAAGGAGGCTGTTCAGGCTTGGCCGTGCCAAACCCGAACGCTGACGATAAAAGCCGGGACAACACAACGATTTCGCGCCCAGCAAAGGTCATCTTTGATGCTGGCAAAGTGACCGTAAACCTGATGCACAATGCCCCCCTCGGCAACACGCGATGCGGGCCATCATCGGATCGAAATCGAGCGCAGCCCACTCTTCCCGGAAAGCCCGCTTGATCTGATCAGCCAGGGGTTTCACCAGATAGGACAGCGTCGAGCGGCTGCTGGTCGAAAAGAACACCTCGACCGGCATTCCAGGCGCAAAGGCCAATCCTTTGAGCCTGGCGAGTTCCGCGCGCTGCAAAACAACATGCACGGTGTAGAAGCCGGCGCCGCTTCGTTCATCGATGCTGAGATCGGTGGAAATCTTGCTGACGGTGCCGTTGAGTTCAGGCGTCGTGCGCTGGTTGAAGGCAGACAGCTGCAATGTTGCGCCCTGCCATGGCGACGGCCATCCCGCTTATCAATATCAAACCTGCCTACAATATTAGGTATATCTAATTCAGCGTCGATTTATATTATCAATCACTTCAAACAACATCCATTTCATGATTCTGTATTTGTTAAGACTCACAAAATATCAAGATCATACAGGGTGGGGTAAGTATGTCCGATATTTCTAAAGCAAGGTACG
>NZ_JBJACT010000034.1:0-68816 GCF_044778005.1 Mesorhizobium sp. IMUNJ 23033 | reverse complement strand
CTTCCAAATGTTCGCGGGCCTTGTCGGCGTCGTGGTAAATCTCGGCGGTCAGATCGAACATTGCGGTAACTCCTTGGGTTTGTTATCGCAAATTGCGTCTGGTACGTCAAGTATATAATTAGGAATAAATTCCCCATGACTCTGCTTGACTCTTTTAGCGCCCTCTGGAATCTATAGGAACATAACAGGAACAATGCTGCTGAAAGTTGACCGTCATGGCGATGACCGCCGTGGCGCGGGAGACCGTTTTTTCCCTGCGCCGCCAGATCGCAAAGATCGAGGGAACGCTGCCCGAACGCCTGGCGGCGCCGGCCGGCGCGCAGCCTGGCGCATGCGCTGACACCGATGTCAGCGCCGGTATCGCGCCCGAACGCACGCCCGCACTCACAATTCTCCGACGCGGCGTTGCCGCAGCTTTGCCGGATGCGTTCCTGCGTACCCGTGTCGAGCGTCTCGATACAGCGCTCAGCGGCGGCCTGCCGAAGGCGGCACTGAGCGAAATTCATGGGCTGGAAACCCGCGACGCCGGGGCTGTCGCCGGCTTTGCCCTGTCGCTCACCAGCCTGATCCTCTGGCAAGAGCCGCATTTGCCGGTTCTTTGGATCGGCACATCGGAGATTTTTCGCGAGGCCGGCTTTCCCTATGCCAGGGGGCTGCATGGCCTGTTCGGCATCGAACCGGAACAGCTTCTGTTCTCCGAGGCGCCAAAACTCGTCGATGCGCTGTGGATCGCCGAGGAGGCCGCCCGGATGACGGCGCTGGCCGCCGTCATCCTCGAAATCCGCGGCAGCCCGCAGCGGCTCGATCTCACCGCGACAAGGCGTCTGCACGCGCGGGCGCAAAACGCCGGCCGGCCGGTCTTCCTGCTGCGCCAGGCCGGCGAGGCAGAACCCACCGCCGCACCCGTGCGCCTCATCGTGTCGGCCGCACCCTCGGCCAGCCGCGACACCATCGCCGGTCCGCTTGCCGGCTCGATCGGCCGCCCCGCCTTCGCCGTCAGCATCGGCAAGAGCCGCACCGCTCTGCCCGGACAATTCACACTGGAGTGGAACCCCGATGAACACGCTTTTGAGGAAAGAGAACGGGCAACGAATCCTGTCGCTGTGGTTCCCGCATCTGGCCGCCGAACGCATCCTGCGCCAGCGTCTGGGGCGGTCCTGGCGTTCCCGGCCGTCGGATCATTTGCCGCTGGTGATCAGCCATCGCGACCGCAACGCCCAGCGCATATCAGCCCTCGACGAGCGGGCTGAGGCGCTGCGCCTGAAGCGCGGCATGGGCATCGCCGATGCGCGCGCCATGCATCCCTCGATCGACATCGTCGAAGCCGATCCGGAGGCCGACCGCCGCCTGCTCGAAGGCCTCGCCGACTGGTGCGACCGCTACACGCCGCTGGTGGCGATCGACGGCGCCGACGGCCTGTTTCTCGACGTCACCGGCTGCACCCATCTGTTCGGCGGCGAACGCACGATGCTGGACGAGATTCTCACGCGCTTTTTCCATCAGGGTTTTGACGTCCGCGCCGGGCTGGCCGCGACGCCCGGTGCCGCCTGGGCGGCGGCGCGCTTTTGCGGCGACCGCATCGTTGCTGGCGGCGAGGAGGAAGAGCTTCTCGCACCCCTGCCGCTGGCAGCACTTCGCATCGAACCCGAGATCCGCGCCAGCCTGGAAAGCGTCGGCCTGCGCACGGCGGGCGCGGTGATGGCGGCCCCGCGCGCGCCGCTTGCCCGCCGCTTCGGCGCCACGCTGCTGTTGCGCCTCGACCAGGCGCTTGGCCGCCTCGACGAGGCGGTGTCGCCGCGCCTGCCGGTGGCGCCGCTGTCGGTCGAACGCCACCTCTCCGAACCCGTCATGCTGACCGCCGATATAGAACGGCTGGTGGGCCTCTTGGCGCGGGCGCTGAAGAGCGATCTCGAACGCCGTGGCGAGGGCGCCAGGATGCTGGCGCTGCTGCTGTTCCGCGTCGACGGCGCCGTCAGCCGCATTGCTGTCGGCACCTCGCGTCCCCTGCGCGAGCCCGTGCTGATCCAAAAACTGTTCCACGAAAGGCTTGCCGCGCTGGAGCAGGACATCGATGCCGGTTACGGCTTCGACCTGGTGCGCCTCTCGGTGCTGTCGGCCGCCGCCTTCGACATGCAGCAGGCCGACCTTGCCGGCGAGGCGCAGGATAGCGACGCCGACATCGCGCTGTTCGCCGACCGCATCCGCGCCCGCCTTGGCGAAGCCGCGGTGCTGAGGCCGGTCGTCGTCGAGAGCCATCTGCCGGAGCGCGCCGTCACCACCGTCCCCTTTTCGGAAGCGCCGCAAAGGCGCGCACCGCCGAGACAGCGTAACACCCCGCCGGCGACCGTCTTCCCGCCGGAGCGGCCGATCCGGCTGTTCCGTTCGCCCGAGCCGATCGAGGTGCCGGCCACCGAAATGCCGGAGGGACCGCCGATGAATTTTCGCTGGCGGCGCGCGCTCTATCGCGTCGCGCGCGCCGAAGGGCCGGAGCGCATCGCGCCGGAATGGTGGCGCCGGCAGCCCGGCGAGGAAGAGGCGCCGACCCGCGATTATTTCCGCATCGAGGACAGCGACGGCCGCCGCTACTGGCTCTACCGCCAGGGCCTCTACGGCGCTTCCGAGGTGCCGCCGCGCTGGTTCATGCACGGGGTTTTCGCATGAATGCGCTGGCCGCCATCCCCTATGCCGAGTTCGGCATCCAGTCGAATTTCTCCTTCCTGCGCGGCGCCTCGAAGCCGGAGGAACTGGTGGTGGCGGCAAAGTACCTCGGCTTCTCCGCGATCGGGCTGGCCGACCGCAACACGGTAGCCGGCGTCGTGCGTGCCTGGCAGCAGGCCAAGGTCGAAGGCCTTGCCTATCATCCCGGCTGTCGCCTGGTCTTTGGCGACGGCACGCCGGACATCCTCGCCTATCCGCAGGACCGCAAGGGCTGGGGGCATCTGTGCCGCATGCTGACGCAGGCCAATCTGCGCGACGAAAACGAGAAGGGCGCGACGCTGCTCAGCCTAAGCGATCTTCTCGAATGGGGCGACCTCATGTCGCTGGCGATCCTGCCCGACCTGCAGGCCGGTGCCGAAGACGGCCTTGCCTTGATTAGCCGGCTCAAGGATAGGTTCGGCAAGGCATTTCGGTTGGCCGTTGCGCCGGATTATCGTGGCAATGACCGCTTCCGCATCGAGCAGGCTGCGGCGATGGCTGACATGACCGGCGTGCCACTGATGGCGACCAACGATGTTCTCTACCATAGCGCCGAACGCCGCTCGCTGCAGGACGTGCTGACGGCGATCCGCCTCAATACACCCGTCGCCGAAGTCGGGCTGGAATTGACGGCCAATGCCGAGCGCCATCTGAAGCCGCCGCTGGAGATGGCCCGGCTCTTTCGCAGGCATCCGCAGGCGCTGGCGGAAACGCTGCGCTTTGCCGGGGAGCTGAGCTTCTCGCTGAGTGACCTCCAATACAACTATCCCGACGAGCCGACGGAATCGGGTCTTGGGCCGCAGGCCGAGCTCGAACGATTGGCCAGGGAGGGGGCCGCCACGCGCTACCCGGCGGGCGTCCCTGCTTCCGTGACGCAGCGCATCGAGGAAGAGCTCGCCCTGATCGAGCGGCTGAATTACGCGCGCTACTTCTTGACCGTCCACGACATCGTCAAATTCGCCCGCAACCAGCATATCCTCTGCCAGGGTCGCGGCTCCGCCGCCAATTCCATCGTCTGCTTCTGCATCGGCATCACCGAAGTCGGGCCGGACCGCATCGACACGCTGTTCGAACGTTTCATCTCCGAAGAAAGAAACGAGCCGCCCGACATCGACGTCGATTTCGAGCATGAAAGGCGTGACGAAGTCATCGCCTATATCTACGAGAAATACAGCGCCAAGCGCACCGCTTTGGCCGCCGCCGTCATCAGCTATCGCGGCCGCTCGGCGCTGCGCGAGGTCGCCAAGGCCATGGGCCTGTCCGAGGATGTCCGCAGTGCCCTGTCCAGCTCGATCTGGGGCTGGTCGACCTCGGAGCTCGGCGAGAAGGAGGCGAGCGCCGGCGGCATCGACCGCAGCGATCCGTTGGCCAGGCAGGTGATCGAGCATGCCAACGAGATCATGGGCTTTCCCCGCCATCTCTCCCAGCATGTCGGCGGCTTCGTTATCACCAGGGACCGGCTCGATGAGATCGTGCCCATCGTCAAGACGGCGATGGAGGAGCGCAAGATGGTCGAATGGGACAAGGACGACCTTGATGCGGTGAAGATCCTCAAGGTCGACGTGCTGGCGCTCGGCATGCTGACCTGCCTGAAGCGCGCCTTCACCCTGCTCACTGATCACTATCCGGACGCGCGGGACCGGTATGGCCAACCCTATGTGCTGGCCACTCTCCCGCCCGAGCACAAGGACGTCTACGACATGATCTGCCGCGCCGACACGCTCGGCGTCTTCCAGATCGAATCGCGCGCCCAGATGTCGATGCTGCCGCGCCTTCGGCCGAAGAGTTTTTATGACCTCGTCATCGAAGTGGCGATCGTGCGGCCCGGCCCGATCCAGGGCGACATGGTTCATCCCTATCTGCGTCGCCGGCAGGGCAAGGAAAAGCCCGAGTATCCGAAGCCGGAACTGGAGAAGATCCTCGGCAAGACGCTGGGCGTGCCGCTGTTCCAGGAGCAGGCGATGAAGATCGCCATCGTCGCCGGCGGCTTCCGGCCGGGCGAAGCCGACGAATTGCGCCGCGCCATGGCCACCTTCAAGCGCACTGGCACGATCGGTAATTATCGCCAGCGCATGATCGACGGCATGGCCGGCAGGGGCTACCAGAAGGATTTCGCCGAGCGCTGTTTCAAGCAGATCGAGGGCTTTGGCGAATATGGCTTTCCCGAAAGCCATGCCGCATCCTTCGCGCTGCTGGTCTACGCCTCCTGCTGGTTCAAGACCTTCTATCCCGACGTGTTCTGCGCCGCGATCCTGAATTCCCAGCCAATGGGTTTTTACCAGCCGGCCCAGCTCGTCCGCGACGCAAGCGACCATGGCGTCGAGGTTCGCGACGTCGATATCAACTGGTCCGGCTGGGACTGCGCCTTGGAGGAAGCGGCCTTCGATCCCGCCCGCATCCTCGCGCGCCATGTCGAGATGCGCGGCGTCATCCGCACCCACCATGCCGTGCGGCTCGGCTTCCGCCAGATCAAGGGCCTGTCGGAGGATCGCATGAAGCAGTTCGTCGACCGGCGCGGCTCCGGCTACGAAACCGTCAGGGATGTCTGGCTGCGCTCCGGCCTCGATGTCGACGAGATCGAGAAACTGGCACAGGCCGACGCTTTCCGCTCGATCGGCCTCGACCGCCGCGCGGCACTGTGGGCAGTGCGGGCGCTCGACGGCAAGAGTGCGGCCGAAAAACTGCCGCTGTTCGACCAGAAGGATATCCGCCTGCGCGACCTCGAGCCCGAGACGAGGCTGCCGACAATGCCGCTCGGCGAGCATGTCATCCATGATTACCGCTCGCTCGGCCTGTCGCTTAAGGCGCATCCGGTGGCCTTCCTGCGCCAGCGGCTGGACCGCGCCGGCGTCACGCCGAATGCGCGCCTCCCGTCCGTCCGGGATGGCAGGCGGGTGTCCGTCGCCGGCCTCGTCCTGGTGCGTCAGCGCCCCGGCAAGGGCAACGCCATTTTCCTGACGCTGGAGGACGAGCATTCGGTCGCCAACATCATCTTCTGGGAAAGGACCTTCACCCGCTTCCGGCCCATCGTCATGGGCGCACGCTTCATCCGCGTCACCGGCAAGCTGCAGTCGGAATCAGGTGTCATCCATATCGTCGCGGAGAAGGTCGAGGATCTGACGCCCTGGCTGTCGGCGTTGCTGGAGGAGGCTGCTGGCCAACCAGGCTCCGATCCGAAGAGTGACCCGGCGAGACCGGTGCATCCGGATCGCTCCAGCCCGCCCGCTACGCGCAACATGCCGGCCGGACAGGACATCGCAACCTTGTCGGGCAAGGCGGAAAGCGTCATGCCCAAGGGGCGGAATTTTCAGTAGAGCGTGGCGGCGCGCCTTATCCCGTCGTCATCCTGGGCCTCCGCGACGTCGCTTCGCGACTGCTGCGCCCTAGGATGACGAATGTTGAGCGCCTCAGCGACTACCAGTCGCTGAGCTTGGTGTCGGGCCCGTATTCCTGGCCATCGACGTCCTTCACCACCGCCTGGCCGCAACGCATGGTCTTGGTCTTCTTGTCGTAGGCATAGGTCGGCGAGCCGAACAGGTGCCAGCCCTTGTTCAACGCCGCCGTCACCTTGTGGCAGAAGGTGTTGTCGTCCGGAGCGGACAGAAAGCGGTAGAGTTTCATGTTTCAGTTCCTGTCGTGAGTACCTATGGCCCGCGCTCTACGCGGGCATCATGCGCCGATGGCCGCCGCCTTCGCCAGCAGTTCTTCGGCCTGCGCCAGATGCAGCCGCTCGACCATTTTGCCGTTCAGCGCGATCACCCCCTTGCCGGCATTTTCGGCAAGCGCGAAGGCCTCTTTTACCGCGCGGGCCGCGGCCACGGCTTCGGGTGACGGCGCAAAGGCACGGTTGGCGGCTTCGATCTGGGCCGGGTGGATGAGCGACTTGCCGTCGAACCCCATGGCGGCGGCTTCCGCGCATTCGCGCGCCAGGGCATCCAAATCGCGAAAATCATTGGTGACGCCGTCGAGAATATCGAGACCACCGGCGCGCGCGGCCAGCACCATCTGCATCAGCCAGGGCATGAGATAGCGCCGGTCCGGCGTGGCCAGGATGCCGGTTTCCTTGATCAGATCATTCGTTCCGGCAACGAAACAAGCGAGCCGCGAGGCCGGGTCACGGCCCAGTTCGGCTATCGCGCCGATGTTGAGCAAGGCCTTCGGCGTCTCGATCATCGCCCAGATCTTGACCGTATCCGGGGCGAAATTGTCGTCAAGCACGTCGCCGGCCTCGAGGATGTCGCGCGGCCTGACGACCTTGGGCAAGAGGATGCCGTCGGCCTCGACCTTCGCCGCCGCCAGCACATCGTCGAGGCCCCATTCGCTGGACAGCGCATTGACCCGCACGATCATCTCGCAGCGCCGGTTCGGGCGACTGGCAAGGATGCCCGCCAGCTTTTCCCGTGCCGCAAGCTTGTCGGCGGGCGCCACGGCGTCTTCGAGGTCGATGATGATGGCGTCGCAGGCAAGCGAAGCGATCTTGGCCAGCGCCTTGTCGTTCGAGCCGGGGATGTAAAGCACCGAGCGGCGCGGGCGGTAGGTTTCATTCATCCTCGATCTATGCCGTCTGCGGAAGGCTGAGGCAAGCACTCAGGGCAATGGCTGACGAGCTGGGAGACGGGACCAATCGTCGAAGTCGGCGCCGCCCCTCATCGCCCTGCCGGGCACTTCTCCCCGTCTAGACGGGGAGAAGGGGGCTTGCCCAGGCGCCGGCCCGATTTCTGCGACGCCGGTGATTGGCGAAACCGCGGATGACAGCGTCCCTCTCCCCGTCACTATACGGGGAGAGGATGCCGGCAGGCAGGTGAGGGGCAGCGCAAACATTCCGGGAAGAGCGAGGGGCAGCATCAAACCGAAGCAATTGCCTGACCCTGCACGAAAACTGCACGCAATTGCGGAAAACCTCCTCCAATCCGCCGCGTCTCTTCCCTGCCGGCCTGCGAGACAGGCGGCATGCAAGAGCGAACAAAACTCCGTTGGTCCCTGCCTTACCGGCTGCGCAGCGAAGGCTGGTGGCTCGTCGATCCGCCAAAGGTTCGCCCGACGGCGTGCCTGCTGCCCTTCGTCCCGAGATCGCCGCCGCGCTATGCCGGCCGCGCGACACAAGCGAGGACCATCCGCTCATGACGGCATTCTTCGCTCCAAGTTACTGCAGCCGCTTCGGCATCGCCGTGCTGCTGGTCGCGCTGGCGGATTTCCTGTTCTACGGCCAGCCCACAGGCATCAATTTCTTGCTGTTCGCCATCCTGATCGCCGGTGCGATCGTGGCCGTGCATCCTTCGGCCTTCAGCGACGCCAGGCTCTGGCTCAAGCCCGCCGCCCTGCTCGTCGCGCTGCTGCCGCTGGTCGAGAACGTCAGCCCCTTGTCCGTCTCGATCGCTCTTGTGGCCCTGGCGGTGTTCGCGCTTTCGCTTGCCGGACGGCTGCGTTCCAGCCTTGCCCGCATCGCCAGCCAGCTCTCGGTCTTCCTGCTCGCCGCGCCGTTCCGGCTCATTCGCGACTTCTTCCGCTGGCGCAAGGCGGCGCGGCGACTTGGCCGGCGCCGCATCCGGCTGGCGGCCATCGCCGTCTGGGTGATGCCGCTGGCGCTCGGCGCGGTGTTCCTGGCCCTGTTCGGCGCAGCCAACCCAGTCATCGAATACTGGTTCACGCTGATCGACCTGTTCGCGCTGCTCGATCTTATCCAGCTGGCACGGCTGGTCTTCTGGCTGCTGGTGCTTGCCGGTGTCTGGGCCTTTCTGCGCCCCCGCCTGCCGCGCATTCTTCGTCGCCTGCCGCGTTTGGCGCTGACCGTGCCTCCCGTTGCGACGCCGCCGACAAAGGCCGTCACCACGATCGAGGACATCGTCTTCGGCAAGGCCGCGATCCTGCGCGCGCTGATCGTGTTCAACATCCTGTTTGCGATGCAGACCGCGCTCGACGCCACCTATCTCTGGGGCGGCGTCGCCCTCCCCGACGGGCTGACCTACGCCGCCTATGCGCATCGCGGCGCCTATCCCTTGATCGTGACCGCGCTGCTTGCCGCGGGCTTCGTGCTGGCGGCGCTGCGGCCGGGCAGCGAAACGTCCGGGGATCCGCTGATCCGTGGTCTGGTCTATGCCTGGGTGGCGCAGAACATCGTGCTGGTCATTTCTTCGATCCTGCGGCTCGACCTCTATGTCGGCATCTACGCGCTGACCTATCTGCGCATCGCCGCCTTTGTCTGGATGGGGCTGGTGGCTGCGGGCCTGGCGCTGATCATCGCCCGTATCGCACTCGGAAAATCCAGCGAGTGGCTGCTGTCCGCCAATCTTCTGACGTTATCGGCGACGCTTTATGCCTGCTCGTACATCAACTTCGCCGCGCTGATTGCCAACTACAATGTCGACCATTCCTACGAAATGAACGGCCCCGGCACCAGCCTCGATCTCTGGTATGTGCGCTCGCTTGGCCCCAGCGCCCTGCCGGCCCTCGATCGCTTTTTCGACCATCAACAGAAGGTGTTCCTCGCCGACCGCCGCGACGGCGTCGACGCGATGACCGAGGCCCACTATCGCACCATACAGAGAAACTGGCGCGCCTGGAGCTTTCGCGACTGGCGGCTTCTGCGCTATCTCGACAGGAACGGCGTTCTCGCAAATCCCGCCGTTTCTGAACCCTACGTGCCGAGCCGCTGATCGATGCCGCATAACATCCTCGTCGCCGACGACGATCCGCACATCCGCGAGATCATCTGCTTCGCGCTGGAAAAGGCGGGGATGAAGACGGTTTCGGTATCCGACGGCGCCGCCGCCCTGCAGGCGATCGAACGGCGCGCACCCGATCTCGTCGTGCTCGACATCGGCATGCCGGAGATGGACGGGCTGGAGGTCTGCCGGCGGCTCAGGCAACATTCCGACGTGCCGGTGCTGTTCCTGTCGGCGCGGGATGAAGAGATCGACCGCATCCTCGGGCTGGAGATGGGCGGCGACGATTATGTCACCAAGCCGTTCAGCCCGCGTGAGCTGGTGGCGCGGGTCAACGTCATCCTGCGCCGCGCCCGTTCCGCGCCGGCCGAGAGCGACGAGCGGCAATTCTCGCATGGCAGGCTGGTGCTGGTGCCGGCCAGCCATAGCGCCAGCTTCGACGGCAAGGCATTGGCGCTGACGGGTATCGAGTTCGCGATCCTCAGAGGGTTTCTTGCCCGGCCCTCGCATGTGCTTGCCCGCGAGGCGGTGATGGCCAGCGCCTATGCCGCCAACATCCATGTCGCCGGCCGCACCGTCGACAGTCATATCCGCAACATCCGCGCCAAGCTGGCGGCGGCCGGCTGCGCCGACGCAATCGAGACCGTGCATGGCGTCGGCTTCCGGCTCGGCCGGTGCGGCGCGTGACCTCCGACAAATGGCGGCCGCGCCTAGCCACGGTCGTCATTGCCATTTTGGTCGTGGTGATGGCGCTGCCGCTGGTCGGCCTGTTCTTCTTCCGGCTCTATGAGAACCAGCTGATCCGCCAGACCGAGGCGGAGCTCATCGCGCAAGGCGCCGTGCTTGCCGCCATCTATGCGCAGGACGTGCGCGAGGCCGGCATTCCTTTTGAGAAACTCGGAGTGCCGATGCCGCCGTCGGGAAACGACGCTGAGAGCCGGAGCGACGAAGCCGATACATCATACCGACCAATTGAGCCGACCCTCGACCTCGCTTCGGACACTGTTCTTCCAACCCGGCCCGCTGCCATCGCCGCCAATGCTGATCCGGCCTTCGCGGCAATCGGCGCGCGCCTGTCAGGCATCCTTACGCAAACGCAGAAAACGACGCTGGCCGGCTTCCGGCTGCTCGACCCCGGGGGTGTGGTCATTGCCGGGCGCGAAGAGGTCGGGCTGTCGCTTGGCGGGGTCGGGGAGGTGCGTGAGGCGCTCGCCGGCCGCTACGCCAGCGCGCTCAGGCTGCGGATCCCCGAGGAGCCGGCGCCACCGCTCTATTCGGTCAGCCGCGGCACCAAGGTGCGCGTCTTCGTCGCCATGCCGGTCGCCGTCGACGGCAAGGTCGCGGGCGTGGTCTATCTGTCGCGAACGCCGAACAACATCGTCAAGCATCTCTATGGCGAGCGCGGCAAGGTGACGTTGGCGGCCATCGCCATTCTCGGCGGCACGCTGCTGATCGGGCTGGTCTTCCTGCGCACCGTCAGCCGGCCGATCTACGGGCTGATCGAGCGGACAAAGCGCATTGCCGCCGGCGACCGCACCGCGATGCGGCCGCTCGACCACCACGGTACGCGCGAAATGGCCGCGCTTTCCACGGCCTTCCTAGACATGGCCGAGAAGCTGCAGGCGCGCTCCGACAGCATCCAGACCTTTGCCACCCATGTCTCGCATGAGCTGAAATCGCCGCTGACGGCGATCCAGGGCGCAGCGGAGCTTTTGCGCGATTCCGGTTCGGCGATGGACGAGGCCGAGCGGCGGCGGTTTTCCAACAACATCGTCACCGATGCCGGGCGGCTCAATCTGCTGGTGCGCCGCCTGCTCGACCTGGCGCGCGCCGAAAACCTTGCACCCAGCGGCGATACCACCTCGATTGGTGCAGCCCTTGCGCTGCTGCCGGCCGAAAACAGGCTGGTGGTTCGCGTCGAAGCGGGCGGCGACATCGGCCTCAGCATCTCCGGCGAAAACGCGGCCATCGTGCTTGCCAATCTCATCGACAATTCGGCGCGGCACGGCGCCACGGCGGTTTCGCTCTCGGCGACCAGCACGGACGGCAAGGCGACGATCCGTGTCAGCGATGACGGCGCCGGCATTTCGCCGAGCAACCGGACCAAAATCTTCGAGCCGTTCTTCACCACGCGCCGCGAGTCTGGCGGCACCGGCATGGGGCTTGGCATCGTGCTGGCCCTCCTGAAAGCGCATGATGGCACGATCCGGCTGGTTGACTCCGGGCGCGGCACGCGCTTCGAGATCATTTTGCCGGTTGCGTGAAGGTTGCGGGCGGCGGATCGGAGAAAAAAGTGCGCTACGACATCGTCATCATCGGCGGAGCCATCGTCGGTTCCTCGGTTGCCTACTATCTGCGCGAGGAAGGGTTTTCCGGCTCGATCGCGCTGGTCGAGCGCGACCCGCAATTCGCCCATGCGGCGACGACGCTGTCCATGGCCTCGATCCGCCAGCAATTTTCCATCCCGGAAAACATCCGCCTGTCGCAATTCACGCTGAAACTATTCCGGCGGCTGAAGGAGACTTTCGGCACTGATGCCGACATCGGTTTCCGCGAGGGTGGCTATCTCATTCTGGCCGGCGAAAACGGCCTGCCGACCCTCAAAGCAAACTATGATGCTCAGATCGCCGAGGGCGCCGACATCCTGCTCGAGGATGCAGACCAGCTTACGCGCCGCTTCCCCTGGCTGTCGGCCGAAGGCATCACCGCCGGCGCCTATGGCCGCACCGGCGAGGGCTGGTTCGACGCGCATGCATTGCTGATGCTGTTCCGCAAGGCACTGCGCGACAAGAAGATCGATTTCATCACCGCCAATGTCACCGGCATCGCGCGGCAGGGCAACCGCGTGACGGGCGTCAGCCTCGACAATGGCGAGACGCTGGACGCCGGCATCGTCGTCAACGCCGCCGGTCCGAATGCCGGCAAGGTCGCTGCTTTTGCCGGGCTGGTGCTGCCGGTCGAGCCACGCAAGCGCAATGTGTTCGTGTTCGAGGCGCGCGAGAAATATGCCGACATGCCGCTGCTGGTCGACCCGAGCGGCATCTATGTGCGACCCGAAGGCTCGGTCTATCTCACCGGCGGCGCCGAGCCGGAGGAAGGCGATGATGCTCCTGATCCCAAGGATTTCGAGGTCAACTGGCCCTTGTTCGAAGAGGTGATCTGGCCGGTGCTGGCGACGCGTATCCCGGCCTTCGAGGCAATCAAGCCAACGCGCGCCTGGGCCGGGCACTACGATTACAACACGCTCGACCAGAACGCGGTGATCGGCCCGCATCCGGAAGTCGGCAATTTTCTCTTCGCCAACGGATTTTCGGGCCACGGCCTGCAGCAGGCGCCGGCTGTCGGCAAGGCACTGGCCGAGCTGATCGTGCATGGCCGGTACAGGACGGTGGATTGCTTGGCGTTTGGCTATGGAAGGGTGGCGGAGGGGCGGGCGTTTCGGGAATTGAATGTGATTTGAGGCTTCTTCCTTCTCCCCTTGTGGGAGAAGGTGGATCGGCGCGCAGCGCCGAGACGGTTGAGGAACGTTGGACGGATCGCCGTCATTGCCAAGCTGGAGCACCCCTCATCCGACCTCGCTTCGCGAGGCCACCGCCCTTGGGCGAGCCACGGGTCTCACCCCGTCCTTCGGACCCCACAAGGGGAGAAGGGAAGACGCTGCTCTAAGCCGCCGCCCGGACGAAGCCGCCATGGCAGATGGTGAGCCGCGTGCCGCAGGAGGGGCGATTGCGTCCGCTGAAAGCGTCAGCCCTTGCGGCCGAACCAGAAGGCGTCGGCCATGCGCTTCATGCCAATGCGCTCATAGAAGCCGACGGCGTCGGGCATCGAGATCAGGCTGATGGCGACGGATGGTCCGAGCTGCCGGCGCGCCTCGTCCATAAGGCCCTTGCCGATGCCCAACCCCTGCGCCGATTGGGAGACGGCGAGTTCGGAAATGTAGCAGACCCAGGCAAAGTCTGTCATGGCGCGGGCAACGCCAAGCAACGGCTTGCCCTCGACATCGAGACGCGCCGTCAGCACTAGGTTTGCGCTCGAAAGCATTTTCTTCAACCGGGCTTCGTCATCGACGGGGCGCGTTTCGCCGAGGCCGGATTCGACCAGCACACGGCGGAACTCGGCAATGTCGAGCGTCGGCTCGCTGACGTAGAGGACCTTTGAAGCTGTTTTCATGCCGCCAAAGGTGCACCACGGGCGGCCGGTTTTGAAGCCTTGCGTGCCGATCTTGTGATCGACGGCCAAGAGCGGGCGCAAACAGCTGCCTTTTATTTGCCCGCGGCTTTGTGTAAACCGGGCGCCAGCAAATCCCCCGCAACGAAAAGAAGACGGGCAGACCCATGGAAAAATTCACCAAGCTCACCGGCGTTGCCGCTCCGATGCCGATCGTCAATGTCGACACCGACATGATCATCCCCAAGGATTATCTCAAGACGATTAAGCGCACCGGGCTCGGCAGCGGCCTGTTCGCCGAGATGCGCTACAAGGACGACGGCTCGGAAAACCCGGACTTCGTGCTCAACAAGCCGGCCTATCGCAAGGCGCAGATCCTGGTCGCCGGCGACAATTTCGGCTGCGGATCGAGCCGCGAGCACGCGCCGTGGGCGCTGCTCGATTTCGGCATCCGCTGCGTCATCTCGACCTCGTTCGCCGACATTTTCTACAACAACTGCTTCAAGAACGGCATTTTGCCGATCACCGTCAGCCCGGAAGATTTGGAGAAGCTGATGGACGACGCCTCGCGCGGCTCCAATGCGACGCTGTCGGTCGACCTCGAGGCCAAGGAGATCCGCGGCCCGGATGGCGGCGTGGTCACCTTCGACCTCGACGACTTCAAGCGCCACTGCCTGCTCAACGGGCTCGACGACATCGGCCTGACCATGGAGAAGGCCGGCGCCATCGACTCGTTCGAAAAGAAGAACGCCGAGCAGCGCCCCTGGGCCTGAACGGCCGGATCTGAGCGCATAGCCCGGCCGCCACAAGCCGGGTTCGTGGCGGAGGGACAGTCATGACACGTTCGCTTCTTGCCGGCGCCTGGGCGCTGGCGTGGACGCTGATGCCGGTGGCTGGCGCGCATGCACAGACCGACATGGTGCTCGTGCCGGCTGACGATCCGTCCGGCGGGGCCGCCGACCAGGGCGCCTCGAGCACCGCCAATGCGGCCCTAACCGACGATGACAGCCAGGGGCCGTTCCCGTTCGAGGGCGGGCAGCTGACCATCACCCAGCCGGAGCAGGACGGCGAAAAGGTGCTGGCCTATGACGGCAAGCAGCTGGCCAGCAATTACGATGTGTTCTTCGACAAGGTCGTCAAGGTCGGCGGCATCAACGTGGTGCTGGTCGATGTCGGCGACGGCGGTAACCAGTGCGGCCCGGCCAAGGTGATCGTGTGGAAGCCGGAAGGCGGCACAGTCCAGACCACCACGGTCGAACAGGCCGAATGCGGCGCGCCGCCGGCCGCCGTGTCGGACAACGCCATCTATTTCGTGCCCTATCTCCTGCCCGGCGAATCGAAGCCTGCGCTGCAATGGTCGCCCACGGACGGGCTGACCACCTCGGGCAATCTGAGCTATATGCCGGAACCCGGCACCGACTGGAAAGATGTCGATCCGGCCAAATACCAGAACATCATCGACGCCTTCCACAATGAGGCCGTCTACAAGGCGGCCGAGACGCTGCTCGGCAAGGACATGCCCGACATGGCGACCAGCCTTTTGGTCGGCGGCGGCACTGAAAAGACGGCGTCCGGCGCCTTCTACGCCAGCGGCTGCGTGCCGCATGATTGCGGCGGCAATGACGGGTTCATGGCGGTCGACCCGGCCAAGCACACACTCTATTTCGCCCGCCGCGGCGACAAGCCCGAGCCGGACGCCTGGCCGGCGGTGACGACGTGGCCGGCCGATGTGAAGGAAGCGCTGGACAAGGCGCTGGGGTCGGGGAATTAGGCGCTTCGTGCGGCGAGCATACCTTTCGTCATCCTCGGGCTTGACCCGAGGATCCATGCCGTGACCGTCGTCCAAGAACGCGACGGAACAGAATTCTGCACCGCAGCAGCGCCTTGATGTAACGGCATGGATCCTGGGGTCTTCGCCGCGTCGCTTCGCTCCTTGCTACGCCCCAGGATGACGAAGGCGCGAGGGTCCCACCAACAAACTACCAAAGTGATGCTGGCTCGTCGCTGGCATAACAATGGTCAATTCTCTCTGGCCCATGACTGACTACGCCTCCCCTGCTAGACGACCACCTACGAATGCGAGGAAGCCCATGCGCAAACTCATCTCCACCGGTTCGCCCTTCGAAAAAACCGCCGGCTACTCGCGCGCCGTCGTACAAGGCGATTGGTGTTTCGTGTCGGGAACCACCGGCTACGACTATGCGACCATGACGATGCCGGAGACGGTCGAGGCGCAGGCGCGCAATTGCCTGGCGACGATTGCCAAGGCCTTGCAGGACGGCGGCTTCGAGATGGCCGACGTGGTGCGGGCGCATTACTACATCACCGACCAGGCTTTCGTTGATGTCGTCTTCCCGATCCTTGGCGAGGCCTTCGGCGAGATCAGGCCGGCGGCGACGATGATCGTCTGCCAGTTGAACAGACCGGAAATGAAGATCGAGATCGAAGTTACGGCGCTGCGGCGCACGGTATGAGCCCATGAAAGTCCGGCGCATCGTTGCAAACATAGACACGCAGGATATCGCGGCGGCAAGGCGCTTCTATCAGGATGTGCTCGGCCTCGATGTGCTCATGGATATGGGCTGGATCGCCACCTATGGCTCGCAAGAGACAATGACCGTGCAGATCAGCTTCATGGCCGAAGGCGGCTCCGGCACGCCGGTGCCTGACCTGTCGATCGAGGTCGACGATGTCGATGCCGCGCTCGACGCCATGAAGAGCGCCGGCTTCGCCATCGAATACGGCCCGGCCGACGAACCCTGGGGCGTGCGGCGCTTTTATGTGCGCGATCCGTTCGGCAGGCTGGTCAATATCCTCTCGCATCGGTGACCACGCTTCCCACGCGCAGGCTTGCGCGCCGGCCGCTTGGCGTTTAGCAAGGCCGCGATTTCAACTTCTTTCCGGGACGGTTCTCCATGGCTTCGAAAAATCTTCTCCTGCTCGCCGGCGACGGCATCGGCCCCGAGGCGATGGCCGAGGTGAAGAAGCTGATCGCGGCCATGAACGCAAAGCTGGGCAGCGGCTTCGTCACCGACGAGGGGCTGGTCGGCGGCTGCGCCTATGATGCGCATGGCGCGGCGATCTCCGATGCCGACATGGAAAAGGCAATGGCGGCGGATGCCGTGCTGTTCGGCGCCGTCGGCGGGCCGAAATGGGACAAGGTGCCTTATGAAGTCCGCCCCGAGGCCGGGCTGCTGCGGCTGCGCAAGGACATGGAGCTGTTTGCCAATCTGCGTCCGGCCATCTGCTATCCGGCGCTGGCAGCATCCTCTTCGCTCAAGCAGGAGGTCGTCGAGGGTCTCGATATCCTCATCGTGCGCGAACTCACCGGCGGCGTCTATTTCGGCGAGCCGAAGCAGATCATCGACCTCGGCAACGGCCAGAAGCGCGGCATCGACACGCAGGTCTACGACACGTTCGAGATCGAGCGCATTTCAAGCGTTGCCTTCGAGCTGGCGCGGACGCGCAAGAACCACGTCACCTCGATGGAAAAGCGCAATGTGATGAAGTCGGGCGTGCTGTGGAACGAGGTCGTCAGCCACACGCACAAGGCCAAATACGCCGACGTCAAGCTCGACCACATGCTGGCCGATGCCGGCGGCATGCAGTTAGTGCGCTGGCCAAAACAGTTCGACGTCATCGTCACCGACAATCTGTTCGGCGACATGCTGTCCGACATCGCCGCCATGCTGACCGGCTCGATCGGCATGCTGCCGTCGGCCTCGCTCGGCGCGCCGGATGTGAAGACCAAGAAACGCAAGGCGCTCTACGAGCCGGTGCATGGTTCGGCGCCCGACATCGCCGGTCAGGGCATCGCCAACCCGATCGCCATGATCGCCTCCTTCGCCATGTGCCTGCGCTATTCCTTCGGCATGGTGGCCGAGGCCGACAAGCTCGAAGGCGCTATCGCCGCCGTGCTCGATCAGGGCTTGCGAACCAAGGACATCATGTCCGAGGGCATGACCGAGGTCGGCACCGTCGAGATGGGCGACGCGATCATCGCCAAGTTCCTGGGCTGATCCGATGGCGGTCGACGTCCGCTGGGCGACGACCGGCGATGCGGCGGCGCTTGCCGTCATGCTCTGCGAGATGGCGGTGCATTACCGGCAGCCGCCACTCGACAGCGAGCGCGCGCTGGCTGCGGCGCGAAAATGGCTTGGCGAGGAAAGCCCTGCCTATCCGCATTTCGCGCAGGCCTTCGTCGATGGCGAGGTTGCCGGCCTGGCATCGGTCGCCATCGCGCATCCCGGCATTGACCTTGAGAGACTGCTTTTCCTGAAAGATCTGTTCGTACGCGACCATGCCCGCAATGCTGGCGTCGGCCGGGCGTTGATCGGCTTTCTCGCCCGTCATTGCCTTAGCGAGGGCATCGGCCGCCTCGACCTCACCACCGAGGACTGGAACGAGGGCGCGCTACGCTTCTACGCGCAGCTCGGCGCCGAGCGTCACGGCCAGAAGGTCTTCCTCAGACTGTCGGGCAAGGCGCTGGAAACGGCAGCTAAACCCTGACGCCTACCGGCACCGGCCCCCACCGGTTTTCTTGTCCCTGCGTCGGGATCAGCGCGAAGACCAGCGTGGCGAGGCCGCCGACCGTCGGGATGAAAAACAGCACGGCAAGCCAGCCGGTCAGGCCGATATCGTGCAGGCGGCGCACGATCAGCCCGATCCACGGCACGAACGTTGCCAGGATGAACGTGATGGAAAGCCCCATCGCCATCGCCGGCAGGTCTGTGCCGGCGTCCAGATTGCCCATGGCCGCGTCGGCGGCGACGCCGATACCGAAGACCACGATCAAACTGACCATCCAGAACAGGCAAAAAGCCCAGAATTCCTTGCGGCGGGCGCGACCGGCAAAGTTGAAATAGTTTTCCGTCACCGCCCGCCAGAAATAGCCCCACAAACCGGTGGAGCCGCCGGTCTCGGTGTCGGCGAGACGGCCAAAATGCTGCGGTTGAGACGCGGCCGCCGCCGGCTTGCTGCCGGCCTGAGGTGATGTGGCGGTGGGGCCTGCCGGAGCCGCCGACGTCTGGGTACGGATCGAATAGACATTGCGCGCCTGGCCACCGCCCGGCTGGAATTCGACAAGCGCGCCCTTGGCCACCGAGGCGTCGCGGCGCATGTCCTCGCGCGCGAAGCCGTAGCGGTTGCCGTCAGCTCCGGCGATGAAACCGAAGCCCTGGTCTTCGTCATAGTGAAGAACTTCGCCGCGCATGTCCTTGCCCCCGCAATACATCCGGCCGAAATGTGACACGCGCCCGAACCGGCAAGCAAGGCCTGCGCCAGGAAAACGTGGCTTTTGCCGTCGCTGCAAATGAAGCATAAGGCGCAATCTTCCTCGTCAAGAAGTAGGCAATGACCATCCAAAGCTTGAATGCCGGTACGACGGGGGAAGACGAAGCGGGCACGAGAGCGCCAACGCTGTTCATCGACGCGACGGGATTGTTGTTGTGGCCGCCCGGCAAGGCCCTGGCGGGCATTCCGCGGATCGAAGAGTTTCTGGTCAAGGCAGCCTTGGCGGATCCCGACCCTGCCGTGGAGGTGGTGGCGTTCAGAGCTGCGGAGTGCAGGTTCGAACCGCTGGCCCCCTTCGAGCAGGATTATTGGGCGGCAAGCGGGATTGCGCCTTTTCGCGCCAGGCGACGGCCAGGGACGATAGAGGCGCTGTCGCAGGCTCTCCGGTCGGTGAGGCAATATCCGTGGGGCAAGCGAGATGCCGACCGTCACCTTGCCATGACGGTGACCAGCGGCAAGAAGGGACCCGGGTTTCACGCGGTGAGGCTGCTGATCCGTGCCTATCGCTCATACCGGCGGGTTCTTGGCAGGCTCGGCTGGCGCCAGGAGGTTCCGCATCGACCCGTCGATGCCGAACGGAGCCTGGTGCTGATCTCCAATCACATTCTCACACGGGAGGACCGATCGGCCATCTCGGGCGACGCCAAAGGCTTCGCCTTCATCTGCCACGATCTCATCCCGGTACTGCGCCCCGACCTGGTAGGCTCGGGCCCGACCGAGAAAGCCTTCGGGACCTACCTCGAGAGGCTTGTGCGGTCGGGGGCGACGGCTTTCTGCACCTCGGCCGAGGCCAGCGTCACGCTGACCGATCACACGCGCCAGGCCGGCATCGCGCCGCCGGTCATCCACCGCTTTCCAATGCCGTCGATCCTCTACGAGACTGCTTCGCGGCTCGATATGACGTCGCGCTTCGAGCCCGATGAGCCGTTCGTGCTTTACTGTTCGACCATCGAAGTGCGGAAGAACCACATCATGCTGGCGCGGATCTGGCGGCATACGCTCGAAGACGGCGTCAGCCTGCCAAGGCTTGTCTGCGTCGGACGCCGGGGATGGATGGTTGAGGCGTTGAACGCCTATCTGAAGGCTCACCCCGAGCTGGCCGGTCCGGTGACGTTCACCGGCCCGATCAGTGACGAGGAGCTTATCCGCCACTACCGCAGCGCGTCCTTCGGCGTCTTCCCTTCGCATATCGAGGGCTGGGGCTATGGCGCCTCGGAATGTCTCGATTTCGGGGTGCCGGTGATCGTGTCGAAAACGCCGTCGCTGATCGAGGCGACCGGCGGCCTGATGCCGGCAATCGAGTCCACCGATCAGGCAGGTTGGTACGCAGCCATCCGCAGGATGGCCGAGGACACGGAATGGCGTTCCTCGCTGACGGACCGCATCGCGCGGCAGCACCGGCCGACGCCCGCAGCAGCCAGCTGGGCGGCGATCAAGGCCGGTCTCAAGGCAGGCAGATCACGTCCGCCTGAGGCCGGCTGAGGGCCGCAAGGCCGGCGGCAAGGGCTCGCCTCTACGCCGGCCGCGTCTTCGACTTCTTGTGCTTTGGCGGTCCGGCCTTGTCGAATTTCGGCTTGCCCGCTTTCGCGGCCCAGGGCTTTGCCTCGAACGGAGGGCGCTGGCCATCCGATGCCGCGGCGCGCTTGTCGAATTTCGGCTTGTGGGCACTTTGGGGCGCATTCTGGTCGAATGCCCGCTTGCCGCGGTGCGGCTTCTTGTCAGGCTGCGGCGGCTGAGAACCGGCGCGGGAAAGATCGGGCGTACCGTCCAGCCGCTGCACCACGATGTTGTTCTGCAGCTTCTTGTCGGGGCCGATCGCCGCCAGGAACCGGTCGGCCCAGTCGGCGGCGATCTGCACGAAAGTCTCTTCCGGCTGCATCTTGATGGCGCCGATCTCGCGCTTGGAGATGTTGCCGGTGCGGCACAGCATCGGGATCAGCCAGCGCGGTTCGGCATTTTGCCGACGGCCGACCGACAGCGAGAACCAGACGCTGGCGCCGAAATCGTCACGGCGGCTGGGCGTCTCGTCGCGGCGGGCAAACTTTTCGCCCGACGGCGTGAACGGTGCGACATCGAGCAGGTCCTCGGGCGCCGAGCGGCTGGCACGACATTGGCGTACGAAGGCGGCCGCCACCTGTTCGGCGCCATGCCGGGCGAGAAGCGCGTCGATGAAACCGCGCTCGTCATCCTTCACGGGCTCGTCGAAAGCCGGATCGGCAAGAATGCGCTCGTCGTCGCGCTGGATCACATCGTCGGCCGATGGTGGGCTCGCCCATGTCGCCTTCAGCCCGGCATTCTGCAAAAGCCGCTCGGTGCGCTTGCGGGCACTGTTCGGAACGATCAGCGCGCTGACGCCCTTGCGTCCGGCACGCCCGGTTCGCCCGCTCCGGTGGAGCAGCGTCTCAGGATTGGTCGGCAGGTCGGCGTGGATGACCAGTTCGAGGTTAGGCAGGTCGATGCCGCGCGCCGCCACGTCGGTGGCGATGCAGACCTTGGCGCGGCCGTCGCGCATCGCCTGCAAGGCATGGCTGCGCTCGTTCTGGCTGAGCTCGCCCGACAGCGCCACGACGGAAAAATTGCGGTTGTTGAAGCGTGCCGTCAGATGGTTGACGGCGGCGCGGGTGTTGCAGAACACCAGCGCGTTCTTGGCCTCGTAATAGCGGAGCACGTTGATGATGGCGTTTTCCCGGTCGGCCTGGGCGACGTTCAGCGCCCGGTATTCGATATCGAGATGCTGCTTTTCCTCGCCGGCGGCCGAGATGCGCACCGCATCTCGCTGGTAGCCTTGCGCCAGCGTGGCGATGGAGCGCGGCACGGTGGCCGAAAACATCAGCGTGCGGCGCTCGGCCGGGGCGGCATCGAGGATGAATTCCAGGTCTTCGCGAAAACCGAGATCGAGCATCTCGTCGGCCTCGTCGAGAACGACGGCCTTGAGCGCCGACATGTCGAGCGCGTGCCGAGTGATGTGGTCGCGCAGCCGGCCTGGCGTGCCGACGACGATGTGGGCGCCGCGCTCCAGCGCGCGCCGCTCCGTGCGCATGTCCATGCCGCCGACGCAGGACGCGACCGTCGCGCCGGTCAGCTCGTAGAGCCATTGCAATTCGCGCGTCACCTGCAAGGCGAGCTCGCGCGTCGGCGCCACGGCCAGCGCCAGCGGTGCTCCCGCCTGGGCAAAGCGATCCGCGCCTTCGAGAAGGGTCGGCGCCAAAGCAAGGCCGAAGGCGACGGTCTTGCCGGAACCGGTCTGCGCCGAAACCAGTGCGTCGGCCTGACCGAGTTCGGGGGCGAGAACCGCCTTCTGCACCGGCGTCAGCTCGGCATAGCCGCGTTTTTCCAGCGCCTGTGCAAGCGCAGGAACAATACCTTGGAAACTGGACATCTATCTCTTTCGGAATTCTGGGTCTGCGCTCGTCATGGAGCACATGCCGGCGCATGCCAGCCAAACAATCTTGGCCGTTCGTACTTCCTGCCGCCGCCATTGTACAGGGCGAGCGGCACTGCCTTTCCCTTCTCCCCTTGTGGGAGAAGGTGGATCGGCGCGCAGCGCCGAGACGGATGAGGGGTGTTGGACGGATCGCAGTCGGCGCCAAGCTGGAACACCCCTCATCCGTCGCCTTCGGCGACACCTTCTCCCACAAGGGGAGAAGGGAGAGCAGAGCGCGCAATTGACTCTTTTTGCAAACCGCGTAAAAGCCGGCATCGAACGGGATCGTCATTCGATGCGCGGCCTTTTGATGGCTCTTCTTGCATTCGACTTCCCTGGCCACAATGCGAACCATTGGGCCGGGCGCGTCGGCGCGTCCCCTCGTTCCAGCAAAACCACGGCCAAAACGACCACTAAAACGGTCTGATTCCCTTGGCCTAACCACCCTCTCCCGGGTCCGGCCTGGGGGTTGAAACCCGCATCGGCCGGCGGGTTTTCTCCAAAAACCGAGCGGAGAGGGACAGGAGATCTTTATGAGTTTCAAGGTTGCGATCGTCGGCGCCACGGGCAATGTGGGCCGGGAAATGCTGAACATACTGGAAGAGCGCGGCTTTCCGGTGAGCGAAGTGGTGGCACTGGCCTCGCGGCGCAGCCAGGGCACGGAAGTGTCGTTCGGCGACCGCACGCTGAAGGTCAAGTCGCTCGACCAGTATGATTTTTCCGATACCGATATCTGCATCATGTCGGCCGGCGGCAACGTCTCCAAGGAATGGTCGCCGAAGATCGGCAAGCAGGGCTGCGTCGTCATCGATAATTCGTCGGCCTTCCGCTACGATCAGGACGTGCCGCTGATCGTGCCGGAAGTGAACCCGGATGCGATTTCGCTGTTCACCCGCAAGAACATCATCGCCAATCCGAACTGCTCGACGGCACAGCTGGTGGTGGCGCTGAAGCCGCTGCATGACTTTGCCACCATCAAGCGCGTCGTCGTCGCCACCTACCAGTCGGTGTCGGGTGCCGGCAAGGAAGGCATGGACGAATTGTTCACGCAGACGCGTGCCGTGTTCGTCGCCGACCAGGTCGACGTCAAGAAGTTCACCAAGCGCATCGCCTTCAACGTCATCCCGCATATCGACGTCTTCCTCGACGACGGCTTCACCAAGGAAGAGTGGAAGATGGTGGCCGAGACCAAGAAAATGCTCGACCCCAAGATCAAGCTGACGGCGACCTGCGTACGCGTCCCGGTGTTCATCGGCCATTCGGAAGCGGTCAACATCGAGTTCGAAAAGCCGATCACCGCCGACGAGGCGCGCGACATCCTGCGCGAAGCGCCGGGCTGCCAGGTCTTGGACAAGCGCGAGGATGGCGGCTACATCACGCCACTCGAATCGGCCGGCGAGGACGCCACCTTCATCTCGCGCATCCGCGAGGATTCGACCATCGACAACGGTCTGTCGATGTGGATCGTCTCCGACAATCTGCGCAAGGGCGCGGCGCTGAACGCGGTGCAGATCGCCGAGCTGCTGGTCGAGCGCGGCCTGATCCAGCCCAAGAAGAAGGCGGCATAATCTCGCTCACGGGCGGTTCCGTTTTCGCTCACGGGCCGCACCGCCGCTACCGCGGCTGGCCCTCCGCGGGGGCGCCGGACGACCGGCGGCCCGCAGTCGCGGGCTCGGCCTTCGGCCGGGCAGCTCCCTTCTCCCCGTTCACGGGGAGAAGGTCCCGGCAGGGGGATGAGGGGCAGCGCCGGCCTCTGCTGAGAAACGTCCATGAACGATCCCGCCAAAGTCACGCTGCGCCCGGCCACCGGTTCTGACGCCGCTGCTATCGCCAGGCTCATGCGGGCAGCTCTTGGCTCGTTCGACTGGATGCCGGTCATCCACACGCCGGACGAGGATTTTTCTTTCATCCGCGATATCGTACTACCGCGACAGCAGGTGACGGTCGCAGAGGCCGGCGAGACGATCGTCGGCTTCATCGCCATCAGTGGCGACTGGGTCGAGCAGCTCTATCTCGATCCGGCCTGGACCGGACGAGGCATCGGCAATCGGCTGCTGATAGACGCGACCGCTGCCATGCCGGTCGTGAAACTGCATTGTTTTCAGGCCAACAGCGGCGCCCGGCGTTTCTATGAGCGGCACGGGTTTCGCGTGGAGGCCTTCGGCGACGGCACGAGCAACGAGGAGGGCCTGCCGGACATCCTGTATGTCCGCAAGCGTTGACCTCGCCTCTCAGGCGCTCTCGGTTGCCAAGTCCCTCAGCAGCTCCATCGCCTCTTCCGCCCGGTCGGCCGGTACGAACAGGTGGTCGTGATAAAAGGCCGAGACCGGGTTGACGCCCATGCCGGTTCTGGCCAGCCGCGCGGTGATGGCGGCGAGGAAGCCGACCGCCTCCAGCGGCGAATGGATGTTCAGCGTGATCATGCAGCACGGGAAGACGGCGTCGAGGCCAGCTGCCCTGGCTTCGCCTTCCAGCACGATCAGCGTCGTGCCCTCGCGCTCGCGAAACAGCATCACCGGTTCGAGCGTGCTGGGAACCGGCATACCGGGCGGCAAGGTGACGAAGACATGGATGCCGGCAAGCAGTTCCGGCGTCATCGTCGCCAGAAGTTTTTTCAGGTCGGTCTCGCCAGCCATCGGTTGCTTCCGGATCTTGTGCAACAGGCGGTCGTTGAGCGCCTGCGCCCTTTCGTCAGTTTCGCCGACTTCGATAACGCGCACCGCCGTTCCCTCGCAAGGCGACATGGCTATGTCGTTGACGGCTGAGCTTGCGCAGCAGCGCCGCCACACAATAAACGAGCTCAGGGCCGGCGCCGGTCCGTGAAAGGGTTTTCCTATGATCGTTCGCCCGCGTCCGGGGGTCCTGCACCTGTTCTTCATCATGCGCGGATCGGTGGTGCCGCGCATCCTGCCGCAGATCTTTGGTTTTGCCGCCTATGGCGCGCTGGTGGTGGTGATCGTCAGGGCGCTGAAGCTCGACTTCGGCCATGCCGGCACAGCACCCTTCGCCCTGCTTGGCGTCGCGCTGTCGATCTATCTCGGCTTCCGCAACAACGCCGCCTATGACCGCTGGTGGGAGGCGCGCAAGCTGTGGGGACAGCTGGTCTTCGACATCCGCAATTTGGCGCGCGCTTCCACCGGGCTGATCGAGGACCGGACCGAGTTGCGCTGCCTGTTGATGGAGGCGACGGCCTTCTGTCACTTCCTGCGCGGCCTGCTCAGACGGGTCGATGCCACGGCGGAAGCTCGCACCTTCATCGGCGACGAGGTTGAAGGCGCCGTCCAGGCCGCCAACGCGCCGGACGCCATGCTGCGGCGGATGGGCGGGCGTATTGCAGCACTCCGCAGGGCCGGCGCCATCGACACGATCGGTTATCGCATCCTCGACGAACGGCTGTCGGAGATCGCCGCCGCACAGGCAGGCTGCGAGCGCATCGCCGGAACGCCGTTGCCTTTTGCCTATACGCTGCTCTTGCAGCGCACCGCCTACATCTTCTGCCTGCATTTGCCCTTCGGGCTGACTTCCGCCGCCGGCTGGGCGACACCGCTGTTCACGGCGCTGATGGCCTACACGTTCTTCGGCCTCGACGCGCTTTCGGAGGAGCTCGAGGATCCGTTCGGCACCCAGCCCAACGACCTTGCGCTGGACGGCCTGTGCCGCGCCTGCGAGATCTCGGTGTTCGAGGCGCTGGGCGAGACGCCGCCGAAGATGATTGCGGCCGAAAGGTTCTATTTTTCCTAGCCTTGGCAATGGCTTACCGGGCGGCACCGCGCCCGGATGCCAAAAGATTCCGGCCCGTGTCGGATTGCCGCCTCCTGCCGCGTCCTTGGCTCGACTCCCAAAAAAGGGGGCTCGCAGCATCAGGAGGGAACATCAATGTCCATGTCGCAAACCGCACCCGTCTCATCAGGCGCCTTATGGACCGGCCGTGCGCTCAGCACGATCATCGTGCTGTTCATGATCTTCGATGGCGTCATCAAACTGCCGCCGCTGGATATCGTCACCCAGACCATGACGCAGCTTGGCTGGCCGGCCGATGCCAATGCCGCGCGCCTGCTCGGCATTATTGGGCTGGTTTCGACCGCGCTCTATGCGTTGCCGCGCACCTCGGTGCTCGGCGCCATCCTGCTCACTGCCTATATGGGCGGCGCCGTCGCCACCCATGTGCGCATCGGCAGCCCGCTGTTTTCGCACATTCTGTTCGGCGTCTATCTCGGCGTCATCCTGTGGGGCGGCCTGTGCCTGCGCGACCCCAGGGTGCGCGCACTGTTCGCCAACTAACCCATTGAAGGGATAGGACAATGCTTGCCACCATCCTCATCATTCTCGTCGTCATCATCGCCGCGGTGCTCCTCTATGCCGCGACCCGGCCCAACGATTTCGTCGTCAGCCGCTCGGCCGACATCAAGGCGCCCGCCGAGGCGATCTTTCCACTGATCAACGATTTCAGGCGCTGGCCTACCTGGTCGCCGTACGAAAAACTCGACCCGGACATGAAACGCACGCTCTCCGGCGCCGAAAGCGGCAAGGGCGCCGCCTATGCCTGGCATGGCAACAGCAAGGCCGGGGTCGGCCGTATGGAAATCACCAATTCGGTTCCGTCCTCACTGGTGGCGCTGAAGCTCGATTTCGAAAAGCCGTTCAGGGCCAACAATACCGTCGACTTCACCCTGACGCCGTCGGGCGAGAACACGAACGTCACCTGGGCAATGCGCGGCGGCCGGCCCTTCATCGCCAAGCTGATGGGCCTGTTCATGAATTTCGACACGCTGATCGGCAGGGATTTCGAGGCCGGACTAGCCAATCTGAAGCGGGCCACCGAGAAATAGATCCGGACCAGGCTTGCGACACCGCTGCTTCCTCGAGATCTGGCGGTCGCAAAGAAGCGCATCTGCATTCTCGCGTGGATCGATTCCTTCACTTTTGCGTTATTGCGCATGGCGTAGCGGGCGAAACCGAGAGGAACGACAATGAAGAAGCTAATGGTTTTGATGGCGTTGCTGGTGCCGCTCGGCGCGTGCTCGCAAACGGAAAAAGGCGCGGCGGTCGGCGGCCTGGGCGGCGCGGCCGTAGGTGCCGCGGTCGCAAACGATCCGGTGGAAGGCGCAGTTGTCGGTGGCGCTGTTGGTGCCGTCGCCGGTGCGCTGATCGGCCGGGCCAGCGAACCGGATCGTTGCCGCTACCGGGACCGCTATGGGCGTACCTATATCGCCCGCTGCCCGGACGGCTATTGAGCGGGCGCGGCCTTCGGCACAGGGCATACCCTGAAAAGAGAACGGCGGGCAAATGGCCCGCCGTTTTCGTAAGCAAATTGAGCCGGATTACTCGGCGGTGGCGGCTTCCGCCTCGGCAGGTGCTGCGGCCGCGGCGGCAACAGCGGCTGCGGCATCGTCCTGCGCCTTCTTCAAAAGGGCAGCGCGCTCCTGCGCCTTCTTGCCGGGCTCGGCCTTCTTCGGGTTGGAGCGGGCGTCGCGCTTGGCGAGGCCTGCCTCGTCGAGGAAGCGCAGTACGCGGTCGGTCGGCTGGGCGCCGTGCGACAGCCAATGCTTGACGCGGTCGGCGTCAACCTTGACGCGCTCGCCGTCCTTGGGCAGCAGCGGGTTCCACGAGCCGAGCGACTCGATGAAACGGCCGTCGCGCGGCGAACGGGCGTCGGCAACGACGACGTGGTAGTAAGGACGCTTCTTCGAGCCCGCACGGGCCAGTCTGATCTTCAATGGCATTTCTTTTCTCCTAGAAACTCTGATTTCGTTGGTTGGTTACGGCTGGTCCTCAGCCGGTTTTCGTCACGCCGTTGGCAGCGGCGATCTGTTCGTGGTGACGGATCACTTCGCGGACGACGAAGTTGAGGAATTTTTCCGCGAAATCGGGGTCGAGATGCGCATCCTTGGCCAATTGGCGAAGGCGGGCGATCTGCTGTTGCTCGCGCGCCGAATCGGCCGGCGGCAGGCCGTGCTCGGCCTTCAGCACGCCAACCGCCTTGGTACAGCGGAAGCGCTCGGCCAGCATATGGATGAGGGCGGCGTCGATGTTGTCGATCGAAGCGCGATAACCGGCCAGGATGGTGCGTGCGTCGGCCATGTCCTTGTCCTCGTTCATGACGCCCTCACTTCTTCTTACCAAGACCGGGCAGCCCGCCGCCGCCCAGGCCGGGAAGACCGGGTAGCTTCATGCCGCCGGGCAGACCGGGCAGGCCATCGCCGCCGGGGAGGCCGCCGGGCAAGCCCTTCATGCCGCCGAGGCCGGCCGCCTGCGCCTGCTTCTGCAAGGCTTCGAGCTGCTTGGGGTCCATCTTGGACAGGTCCGGCATGCCTCCCATACCGCCCATGCCACCCGGCATCATGCCACCAAGACCCATCTTCGAGGCAAGGCCGCCCATCATGCCGCGCATGAGGCCGCCGCCTTTGCCTTTGCCGCCCATCGCCTTCATCATGTCGGCCATGCCGCGATGCATTTTCAGCAGCTTATTGATCTCGGCTGCATCGGTGCCGGAGCCGGCGGCGATGCGCTTCTTGCGTGAGTGCTTCAGGATATCGGGGTTGGCGCGCTCGGCCTTGGTCATCGACGAGATGATGGCGAGCTGACGGCCGAACATCCTGTCGTCGAGGCCGGCCGCGGCCATCTGGTCCTTCATCTTGCCCATGCCGGGCATCATGCCCATGATGCCGCCCATGCCACCCATCTTCGACATCTGCTGAAGCTGGCCAGCAAGGTCGTTCAGGTCGAACTTGCCCGATTGCATCTTCCTGGCCATCGCCGCCGCCTGCTCGGCGTCGATGTTTTCGGCGGCCTTTTCGACAAGCGAGACAATGTCGCCCATGCCCAGGATGCGGTCGGCGATGCGCTTGGGATGGAATTCCTCCAGCCCGTCCATCTTTTCGCCGGTGCCGATCAGCTTGATCGGCTTGCCGGTGACGGCGCGCATCGAAAGGGCCGCGCCGCCGCGGCCGTCGCCGTCCATGCGGGTCAGCACCAGGCCGGTGATGCCGACGCGCTCGTCGAAACTCTTGGCCAGGTTGACGGCGTCCTGGCCGGTCAGCGAGTCGGCGACCAGCAGGATCTCGTGCGGCGACGACACCTTCTTGATGTCGGCCATCTCGACCATCAGCGGCTCGTCGATATGGGTGCGGCCGGCAGTGTCGAGGATGACGATGTCATGGCCGCCGAGCTTTGCCGCCTGCACGGCCCGCCGCGCGATATCGACCGGGTTCTGGCCGGCGATGACCGGCAGCGTCGCCACCTTCACCTGTTCGCCGAGCTGGCGCAGCTGCTCCTGCGCGGCGGGGCGCCGCGTGTCGAGCGAGGCCATCAGAACCTTCTTGTTCTGGCGCTCGGTCAACCGCTTGGCGATCTTGGCCGAGGTCGTCGTCTTGCCGGAGCCCTGCAGGCCGACCATCATGACGACGACGGGCGCCGGCGCGTTGAGGTCGACGGCGACGCCCTCGGCGCCCAGCATCTCGACCAGCTCGTCATGTACGATCTTGACGACCATCTGGCCGGGCTTGATCGACTTCACCACGGCGGCGCCGACCGCCTTCTCGCGCACCTTGTCGGTGAAGGAACGGACCACCTCCAAGGCAACGTCCGCCTCGAGCAGCGCGCGGCGCACCTCGCGCAGCGCCGCCGAGACATCCGCTTCGGACAGCGCACCGCGGCCAGTCAGGCCGTTCAGGATCGAACCAAGACGTTCCTGTAGCGATTCAAACATTCTTTTTCCTTTTCCCTGGCACCCGGATGGCTGCCCGAGAGGTAGTGCGTTCGCGCCGATCGTCCAACCAGAAGCCAAAGCCAAAAAGCACCCGGGGGCGCACAGCGCTGCCGGGTGTTGGCCTCCAGGATCGATTTACGGCACTCGCCTCAAAAAGGCTTCGGCGTCCTGGTCGGCTTGCTCGGAGGGATACTCGTCGCGGGATTCGCGGCGTGTAGACAGGAAATCGGCCGTAGAGTCAAGGCGCGGGCCGAGATGAGCGTCGAAACGCTGTTTTTGCGACTGGTTCAAGGGAGCACCTCTCCGTCGAGAATACGCGCGTAGAGGTCGAGGTAACCCTTGGCGGTCCGGGCGATCGGAAAGCGCTCGGCGGCCGAGTCGCGGCAGCGTTGCGGGGATAGATCCGCGACGGCGGCAAGGGCCGCGCCGAACTCCGCGTCCGTGTCGAAGAAGCGCCCGGTGTCGGCGTCGACGATCTCGGGCAGCGCGCCGCGCGGGGTCGTCAGCACCGGCGTTCCGCACAGCATCGCCTCGACCGAAGCCATGCCGAACGGCTCTTCCCAGGCGATCGGATTGAGAAAGGCCTTTGTCTCTCCCAGCAGGCGCAGCTTTTTGTCGCCATCGACGATGCCATGGAAGCGGTAGCGGCTGGCAAGGCTTTTGAAGAAGACGCCCTGGTTTCGAACATGGCTGCGCGTGAGCAGTTTCCAGCGCGAGCCGCCGGCGATATCGAGGGGGAAATCAAACTTCTTCGCCAGGTCGACGGCGCGGTTCAGGTTCTTGCCGGCGCGCGCGATGCCGGCAAGGAACATCAGACGATCGGTCTTGGTTTCGGCCAGCCGATAGGCCTCGGTCGGAAAGCCGTTGTGGACGAAGGTCTCGCGGCCGTGGTTGCGGGCATGGCTGGCGCTGACGAAACTCCAGTTCTTCTGCCGTCTGGGCTCGCTTGGAGTATGGCCGTGCTCGGTGTTGAGGGTCGGAAACGGAACCTCGATAAACCAGCTGTTGAAATGGACAATATCGGTGTCGGCGGGGATGGCGGCCCGGCATTGCTGCGCCGACGACGCCTGCCGCACTTCGCACAACGGATGGCTGGAGCCAGGGTCGGCGATAAGCACCACCCGGTGACCGAGGCGCGCGAGTTCGCTCGCCAGCCACTCGACCTGACGCTGAGTGCCGCCATAGCCCTTGCAGGGGATTGCGCCCCTGACCACCAATGTGATGCGCATTAGTCCGGCCCGACCTTCAGCGGCGAGCGCGGATGCAACAGGAGCAACACCGTCAGCAGGCTGCTGACGATGCCGATCGCGGCGATCAGGACCGCGTCCCACGTCGTCCAGCCGGGGCCTTCCAACGGCTTGGCGTTGAACAGGGCAAAGGAATTGTAGCCTGCCTGGTGCGAAATCAGCAGGAAGCCGGTCAGGTTGTTGCCGAGATGGGCGCCGAAGGCAGCACCCAGATTGCCCGTCGCATAGACCAGAAGCGTCAGCACCAGCGCGAAGGTGGCGATCGAGACCAGCACGCAGGCATTGATGGCGAGCGACGAGGCCGAACTCCAATGCAGCGCGGTGAACAGCAGCACCGGCAGCAACACCCAGATAAGAGGGCTGCGAAACCGGTTTGCCAGGCCTCTCAGCAGATAACCGCGAAACAGCGCCTCCTCAGAGGACGTCTGCAGAAAGGCCAGCAAGACGATCGGGACGAGGAACAGCAGCCAGGACGGCAGGCTGATCGCGCCGCGCGCGATCTCGGGTTGCAGCCAATAGAGCAACACCTCGGAGAGCAGCGAGGTGATCAGCACCGCCGCCAGGCCCTTGAGGAATCCCTGGCGCGAAACGCGGCGGCTGGTTCCGATCAGCGCCGACAGCGGCTCCCCGTGCACCCAGCGCATAGCGATCCAAAGGCCGATCCAGATGCCGGCGAAGGAGACCAGTGCGATAAGGATCCCTTCGGGCGATGCCAGGAAATCCTGCACCGGCCGGCCGATCGGCGCGCTGCCGGCCATCGAGGCCCGCCAGGCGACGAAGGCATAGGTGCCGCCGAGCAGCACGACCAGGGTCGTCGCCACCCAGAAAAGCACGACAATGGCGCTGCCGAGCAGGAGGCGCGGCAAATTTGTCCTGTCGTTCGGCGAGCGCCGATAGCGCTCGAAAGCGGCATTGTCGATGATCACGCGGCTCCCCTGCCCAACGTATTCGCGACGCATGATCTATGGGATCGGGGCTCCGTGCGCAATCATCCTCGTCAGGCCCTCATGTGCTGAGCTCGAAAAGAGCGGCGGCCGCCAGCGCTGGCGGCCGCGTGTTTCAGTGACCTAGTCACGCATGACGTAGACGATGCGCCGCGTGCCGGGGTCGACCAGCGCCGGCTGGTTGTTCACATAGACGTAGCGGTAGTCGTAATCGGGGATTTCGCGCAACTCGACCGTGTCCGGCAAGGTCGCGCCTGTCACCACCTCGCCGTCGAGATAGACAGGATCGAGCCGGTGCGTCGTGACGTAGGTGCCGACTTCGGCCGGAGGCCTGGCGATCGGGTCGATCGGTTCGGCCGCGACAATGGCGCTGGTATAGGTATCCGTATAGATATCGTCACTCGGCGGCGTCACAACCTCGATATCGGCGTCAACCGGCCGGCGCGTCAGCACCACCTGATTGCCGCCGAAATCGGCCGTTACATAATCCGAATAGACCCAGCCCTGGCCATTGGCCTCGGCGATCGTGCACCATTTGCTGTTTGCAATGCAGCCTTGGAGCGTTGCCGACTGGCCGGCGGCCAGCACGCCGATCACGGGATATTGCGGGCCGGGGCCGGCGCGCACGTTGAGATCGGTGACAGCCGAAACGGCGGTTTCGGCCAGGGCCGCGCCCGACATGGCGACGAGCGCCCCGGCGATGGCCGGAAACAGTATGGCTTTCATGATTTCTCTCCGTTCTTCGAACTCCCTCGCGAACGGAAACGAAACAAGGCTCTATGCGTTCCGGCTAAAATGCCCCTGCCGGCTCACGAATTGTTCCGGTTTCTTTCGGCAAACCGGTCAAAAGCGCGTGGACGAAGTCCAGTTTCCGCGCCGTCACGTCCGAAATGACGAAGGGATAGAGATCGGGCAGGCCCATGCAGCGGTTGATCGAGTTGGACGCCTCCGACAGGACCAGCCAGCGGGCGAGGATCCTGTCGAAGGGCTCGGGCACGGTGGCGGGTTCGGACGGCGCTGCCTGCAGTTCGCCGCCGGTATCGCCGCGCGGCAGCGCCTCGGCGTCAACCGTCTCCAGCCGGCCAAGCGGGAAATTCAGCGCATGCACCATCTCCAGCGTGTCGGTGATGTGCAGATAGTGCGCGAAGGTTTCGGCCCAGTCTTCCCAAGGGTGCGACGTCGCATAGGCGGAGATGTGGCCCTGCTGCCAGTCGGGCGCAGCCCCCGTGGCATAGTAGGTCTGCAGCGCCTGCTCATAGTCCGGGCGGTCGTCGCCGAACAAGGCGCGGAAGGCTGCAAGCCTTTGCGGGTCGTCTCGGATCAGACGATCCCAGTAATAGTGGCCGAGCTCGTGGCGGAAATGGCCGAGCAGCGTGCGGTAATTCTCGCCCATTTCGACGCGCCGTCTTTCACGTTCGGCGGAGTCCGCCTCGGCGACGTTGAGCGTGATCAGGCCGTTGTCGTGGCCGGTCAGGATGCGCTCGCCGCCGGGGCCGCCGCCGATCGGATCGGCAAGGAAGTCGAAGGCAAGGCCGGCCTCGTCGCCGGGGTTGTGCTTTGGTGCGGTCGGCAGGCCGAAGGCGAGCAGCGAATAGATGGCGCGCTTCTTGGCCGCCTCGACGCGGATCCAGCGCCGGCGGTTGCCGTCGACCGAGAGGTCCGGGATCAGCTGGTTCAGCGCGCAGGCGCGGCAGAAGGCCTGGCCCGGCTCCGCCCGCCAGTTGCAGGCGCATTCATCGGCATTGGTGCATTGGAAAACGCCGTCGACACCAGACAAGGTAAAGCTTGCCTGCTCGGGATCATAGAGGACGAGGCTGGCGCAGCTCAGGCACTGGGCGTTCTCGAAATATAGGCGGTGGCCGCAATGCGGGCAGTCGAACAGCTTCATTGTGCTCTCAAATCGTCAGAGCCCGCATATAGGGCGGGATCGCCGGCCACCCAAACGCGAGCCGCCGCCCCAGCCGCCGCTATCCAATCGCAAGCAAGGCGGCCACCTGCCGTGCCACGCTCTCTCCCGACAGGCGCGCGCCGCCGCAGGTCTGGATGAGCGGACCGGCCAGGTGCTCGCCGGCGAAGAAGATCTTTTCCGCCACCGGCTGCATCAGCGTGGCGCGCGCTTCGGAACGTCCCGGGCGGGCCGCCGCATACGCTCCGCGCACGAAGCGCTCGCCGCCCCAATTGGTCATCATGGCGCGTGCGACATGCTTGCGGGTGTCGGCACCGAAGATGTTGCAGAGCCGGTCGACGACGAAGTCGATACCCGCCGCCTCACCGGCAGCCGACATCTCCCAGGCGAAGTCGCCGCCGACGAAGCCGACCATCAGGTCGAGATCGAAGGGAAAGCACAGGAAGTAGATGTCGTGCCTGGCCAACCGCTCGATCAACAGATCGTCGAAGGGCTGCAGGCCAAGCCTGGTGCCCCGGATCTCGACCGGCAGCTTGGTCAGCATGCCCATAGGCAGATCGAAGAAGGCGCCAAAATGCGTATCGGGAAGCGCCGGCGAGAATTCGATCTCCTCGAAGGCGAGCACCGCCGGCGAGGCTGTGACGATGACCGCCCTGGCGCGGATGGTGCCGCGATCGGTGACGCAGGCGACACCCGGCACGTCCCAGAGGATCTTGCGCACCGGCGTCGACAGTTCCACCGGCAGGTCTGCCCCGAAATGCGCCACCAGGGCGCCAAACCCTTCCTTGCTGAAATAATTGGGATCGAGATCGGCGGCGGCCTGAAAGTCACGGATCGATATTTCATCCTCGTCGGCGCCAAAATCCATCGGCCCGGCGAAGGTGGCGGCGGCGCGCGGCGCATGTCCCTTGGCGAGGAGTGCCGAAAGGCGGTCGTCGTCGCCTTCTTCCACCTGGTGCGCGGCCAGCAGTTCGAACAGCCGTGCATCGGCGGCCTTCATCTCGGCCTCTTCGACCTCGCTTGCCTTGCGCTGGCGGTAATAGAGATGATCGACATTCATGTCGTGATGGTGAAGCGTCCAGCCGGCGGCCTCGGCCTCGGGAAAATAGGGATTGCGGTCCGCGGCATGCAGCCAGGCGCAGCCGATGTCGAACGGGACGCCGAAATGCTGGTCGCTGGTCCAGGCGCGACCGCCGACGCGGCCCATCGCTTCCAGTAGTTTGAAGGAAAGGCCGGCGGCGCGAATGGTCTTGGCGGCGGCGAGGCCAGCGGAGCCGGCGCCGATGATCACGACGTCAACATCTTCCATGAATGCAAGACCCCCGCCACAATATCTACTTGATCGTAGGCAAATTGCGCGGCATTGGCCAGTGCGGTGGATTTTGAAGGTCCGGTGGCATCAGTGTTCGAAGGCGTTGAAACCGAATTTCGCGCGTAGCCTTGCTGCAAAGACTGCGATTTTCGGCTTCGCCGCATCGGCGCTCTACCGGAGCCAGTGACAATGAACCGGTTCACTGGCAAATTCGCAACCGGGACGTGATTCAGGCAATCAGGAGAAAAGCATGGCATTTCTTGCCAAGGGAAGAATTTTTGCGGCCGCGCTGGTGGCGATGCTTGCGCTGGCGACGGGCGCGCAGGCGGCCAGCTGCGGCAAGAACGGCGCCGGCTTCGAGGCGTGGAAGCAGGAGTTTGCCGCGGAGGCCAGGTCCAACGGCGTCGGTTCGAAGGGTCTGGCCGCTCTGGCCGGCGCCACCTACGCAACAAAGACGATCAGCGTCGACCGCGCCATCCATAAGGCTTTCAGCGGCTCTGTCGAAGAGTTTATGAAGCGCCGCGGTGGGGCCGCGATCATTTCAAAGGGCCGTTCGCTGAAGAAGTCGAACGCGGCGCTGTTCAACAAGATCGAAGCGACCTACGGCGTGTCGCCGGGTGTGTTGCTCGCCATCTGGGGCATGGAGACCGGCTTCGGTTCTTCCTTGGGCAAGCAGAATACGGTCTCTGCCATTCTGACGCTTGCCTATGATTGCCGCCGCCCGGGGTTCTTTTATCCGCATGCCATCGCAGCCCTGAAGCTGGTCGATCGGGGTGCGTTGAGCGCCTCGTCGGTCGGCGCAGCGCATGGCGAGATTGGCCATACGCAGTTCCTGCCCGGAAATGTTTTGCAGTATGGCGTCGGCAACGGGAATCTGCGCGACAAGGCCACGGCGCTGGCCTCCACCGCCAACTTCCTCAAGGCTCATGGCTGGCAGGCGGGTGCGAGCGCGAGCGCGAATATGGGCGCCATTGCCGGCTGGAATTCCGCGAGCGTCTATCAGCAGGCCATCGCCCGCATCGCCACGGCGATCGACGGCGATTGAAAAGACATCCCTGTTCGAAAGAAAGCCCGGCGATCGCCGGGCTTTTTTGTGCCTGTCGCTGCAGATTGGCGAAGGCCGGGATGACGGCCAATCTCCCCCTTGAGGGGGAGATCGGCTGCACCTCTAGCGGTTGCGCGCGGCAAGTGTGCGCAGCCGCAGCGCATTGAGGCGGATGAAGCCGGCGGCGTCCTTCTGGTCGTAGGCGCCGCCGTCGTCCTCGAAGGTGACCAGCGCGTCGGAATAGAGCGTCTTCTTTGACTTGCGGCCGGTGACCATGACATTGCCCTTGTAGAGTTTCAGCCGCACCGTGCCTTCGACGTCTTCCTGGCTCTTGTCGATCATCGCCTGCAGCATCAGCCGTTCGGGCGCGAACCAGAAGCCGTTGTAGATCAGCTCGGCATAGCGCGGCATGAACTCGTCCTTGAGGTGGCCGGCACCGCGGTCGAGCGTGATCGATTCGATGGCGCGATGCGCTGCGATCAGGATCGTGCCGCCAGGTGTTTCATACACACCCCGCGATTTCATGCCGACGAAGCGGTTCTCGACCAGGTCGAGCCGGCCGATGCCATTGTCGCGGCCGAGATCGTTGAGGGCGGCCAGCATGGTCGCCGGCGACAGCTTCTTGCCGTTCAGCGCAATCGGATCGCCCTTGAGGAATTCGATCTCGATTTCGGTGACCTTGTCCGGCGCGTCCATCGGCGAAACGGTGCGCTGGTGGACGAATTCCGGCGGCTCGGTCCACGGGTCTTCCAGCACCTTGCCCTCGGAAGATGAGTGCAAAAGGTTGGCATCGACCGAGAATGGCGCGTCGCCCTTCTTGTCCTTCGGCACCGGGATCTGGTGCTGCTCGGCGAAGTTGATCAGGTCGGTGCGTGATTTGAACGACCAGTCGCGCCACGGCGCGATGACCTTGATGTCGGGGTTCAGCGCATAGGCCGACAGTTCGAAACGGACCTGGTCGTTGCCCTTGCCGGTAGCACCATGAGCAATTGCATCGGCACCCGTCTCCCTGGCGATCTCGACCAGATGCTTGGAGATCAGCGGCCGGGCGATCGAGGTGCCGAGCAGGTAAGTGCCTTCATAGACGGCGTTGGCGCGAAACATCGGGAAGACGAAGTCGGCGACGAATTCCTCGCGCACGTCGACGACGCGGATGTCCTTGATGCCCATCATCTCGGCCTTGCGGCGCGCCGGCTCCAGCTCGCCGCCCTGGCCGAGGTCGGCGGTGAAGGTGACGACTTCGGCGCCGAGCTCGGTCTGCAGCCATTTCAGGATGATGGAGGTGTCGAGGCCGCCGGAATAGGCGAGCACGACTTTCTTGACGTCTTTTGCTTTTGACATTTGGCGGTTCCGCGACAGGAGTTCTCGGCGGGCGAGGTATCACGGCGTTTCCGGCCTGCGCAAGAGACGAACGGTGGCTGGACCAGACGCCGGATCAGTCAGAAGCTGGCAAGGGCAGGACACTTGCGTTATGGCTGCGCCGTCTTTTTGCTGCCTTGAGACCGGCCATGTCCTTCATTCCCGACACCACGACGCTGATCCAGTTTGCCATCGCCACCGTGATCCTGGCGATCACGCCGGGGCCCGACATGACGCTGTTTGTTTCGCGGACACTGAGCCAGGGCCGCGCCACCGGCTTTGCCTCGATGGCGGGTGCGCTGTGCGGCACGCTGATCCACACCACGCTGGTGGTGGTCGGCGTCTCGGCGCTGATCGTCGCCTCGCCGATGGCCTTCTTCGTGCTGAAGGTTTTTGGCGCCGGCTATCTGGTGTTCCTGGCCTGGCAGGCGCTCGCCAGGGGGTCCGCGTTTTCGCCGGAGAAGAAGAGCGGGCCACAAATCTCGTTGTTCCGCAGCTGGGCGGCCGGGCTGGGCGTCAATCTGCTCAACCCGAAGATCATCCTGTTCTTCATGACGTTTTTGCCGCAATTCGTTTCCGCGCACGACCCGAATGCGCCGGGAAAGCTGTTCTTCCTCGGCGTGATGTTCATCGTGCTGTCGATCCCGGTGACGGCGCCGATGGTGTTCGCGGCGGAAAAATTCTCGACGGCGATGAAGGCCAGCCCGCGGGTGACGCGGGTGGTCGATTATCTGTTCGCCGGCGTGTTCTCGGCTTTCGCGCTCAAGATCCTGACGGCCCAGGCGAAGTAGCGGCCTTGTCCTCCTTCCACCAGCTTCCGGCCCAGCGGCCGGCGGCGAGCCAGTAGAAGATGCCGCCGACCATGCCGCAGCCGATCACGGCGGCGATGGCGCGGGGGTCGGTGACGTCGAAATTGGCATCGGCATTCTGATGGACGAAGCCGAGGAAGACCGCGGCAATCACGCCGCCGGCTAGCGCATAGAACAGCCAGTCGCGCCGTCCCAGGATTTCGGCGATCAGGATGACGATCGCAGCCGGCATGAAGGCGAAATAGGCGACGAACAACGCCACGAACGGAATAGAAAAATAGAGCGAGGCGGTCGCCGTCGGGTGGGCCTGGTCCGGTGCATAGCCGAGCGAGGCCAGGAACAGGATGTTGAGGAATGCGCTCGCCGCCAGCGAGGCGACGACATAGCCGACCAGGATCACGGCGAAGCGGATGAGGTAGGCAAAGAGACGGCTCACGCCTCGCCGTGCCCCGCGATCATCATGGCTTCCAGCGCCAGCCGGTCGACTTTGCGCATGCGCTCCGATTCCGACTTGAGCTGGCCGCAGGCGGCGAGGATGTCGCGGCCGCGCGGGGTGCGGATCGGCGAGGCATAGCCGGCATTGTTGATGTAGTCGGCGAACTTCTCGATCGTCTCCCAGTCGGAGCACTGGTAGTTGGTGCCCGGCCAGGGGTTGAACGGGATCAGATTGATCTTGGCCGGGATGCCCTTGAGCAACTTGATCAGCCCCTTGGCGTCCTCGATGGAATCGTTGACGTCCTTCAGCATCACATATTCGAAGGTGATGCGCTTGGCGTTGGAGAGGCCGGGATAGGCGCGGCAGGCGGCAATCAGCTCCTTCAGCGGATACTTCTTGTTGATCGGCACCAGCAGGTCGCGCAGATCGTCATTGGTGGCGTGCAGCGAGATCGCCAGCATGACGCCGATCTCCTCGCCGGTGCGGAAGATCTCGGGCACGACGCCCGAAGTCGAGAGCGTGATGCGGCGCTTCGACAGGGAAAGACCGTCGCCGTCTGAGGCGATCAGCAGCGCTTTCTTCACCGCCTCGAAATTGTAGAGCGGCTCGCCCATGCCCATCATGACGATGTTGGACACTTTGCGTCCCTCGGCCGGCACGATGGCGCCGTCGGGCGTGTCGCGGTCGGGGAAATCGCCGAGCCGGTCGCGGGCGGTGAGCAACTGGGCGAGGATTTCCTCGGCCGTCAGGTTGCGCACCAGTTTCTGCGTGCCGGTGTGGCAGAAGGAGCAGGTCAGCGTGCAGCCGACCTGCGAGGAGATGCAGAGCGTGCCGCGGCCCTCTTCGGGGATGTAGACGGTTTCGATCTCGACCGGCCGGCCGGCGCCGCGCGGCGGAAAACGGAACAGCCATTTGCGGGTGCCGTCGGCGGAAATCTGCTCCTCGACGATCTCGGGCCGGGCGACGGTGAAGTGCTTGTCGAGCTCGGCGCGCAGATCCTTGGAGATGTTGAACATGCCGGCAAAGTCGGAAACGCCGCGTACATACATCCAGTGCCAGAGCTGCTGGGCGCGCATTTTCGACTGGCGCTCCGGCACGATGCCGGCACCGACAAGGGCTTCCCCAAGCTCGGCCCGCGTCAGGCCGATCAGCGACGGTTTTTCAGCCGACGCGGTGCGGGCACGCAACGCGTCACGGGCGCCGTCGGCGGTCAGATCGAACGAAAGGGTCATGGTTGCGCCAATATAAGCGGTTTGCGGCCGATTTCAGCATCGTGCCCGAAATGAAGCGCGGCGCATAGCACAGGTTGCGCGCGGAGTCATGCGGGGGAGCGGTGACTCTCCTTCTCCCCTTGTGGGAGAAGGTGGATCGGCGCGCAGCGCCGAGACGGATGAGGGGTGTTGGAAGGAATGAGGCGTTGGCTGGGTATCGCCGCCGTTAGTCAGTCAGCGTCTAGGCGGAGCGTTCCGCCAAGCTGGAACACCCCTCATCCGACCGTGCCTATTTGCACTTGGCGATCGACGACAGCGCCGCCGAAATGCCCTTCAGCGAAAAGACGTAGGTGGTGGTGTTGCCGCGGCCGGACTTGGCCGACACCTTCATGTCGGTGCCGGTCTTCATGGCGGCGATCAGCACCGGCTCCTCGGCGGCGTTCTCGACCCAGGCCGACTTGCCGCGCGTGAACATCGAGAAGGATTTCTTGTCGATGGTGACGGTGGCCTTGGAGCCCTCCTGGAAATTGTAGCCGGCGATGAATTGCGGCTCGTAGGAGACTTGCTGTCCCGGCCGCTGGCTGACGAAGAAGAACATGTCGCCATGGTCGAGCGTCGGCGGCTGCTTGTCGGTCGGCACGGTGAGCACGTAGCAGACCTTGCCGCCGGATGCCTGGTAGCTGTAGGTGCCCCAGGCATTGTGCTGGCCGATCTTGGTCGCCGACTGCGCCAGCGCCGGCGCGGCCAGGGCCACCAGGACTAGGCTGGAAACTGTAGCAATCAATCCGCGCATCGTTTTTCCCGTATTCCAACTGGTGCGGCGGCAGGCCGGTCTGGCGTCCTGCCCGTCGCTTCATTTTGATTTAATCTGGGTTACCAAACGGTGAATTTTCCTCAAGAAAAGGACCCACACCCCAGGAAACCGCCGCCATCACCGCACTGCTGCTCGAAAAGCAGCAGCGCGACGTCCCTGTCTCGGACTTGGAGGCCACGAAAGCGGCAAGAGTTTGTCTTTTCAAACCACCCCTGCGTGTGCTGTGCCGGCTCAGCTCTTGTCGGCAATCGCCTGCTTGGCAGCCTGCCGGTGCGCCGGGGTGATGTGGGCGCTGACGGTGGTGATCGCGGCCGTCAGCACGGCGATATCGTCGGTGAAGCCGAGGCCGAGCACGAAATCGGGGATGAAGTCCACCGGCAGCACGAAGTAGCTGAGTGCCGCCACCAGGATGCCCTTGGCGCGCAGCGGCGTGTTCTTGTCCATGGTGCAGTAATAGGCTGCCACCACGTCCTCCATAAACGGGATCTGCCGGGCAGCCTTCTTGGCGGTGCGCCAGAACTTCTCGCGTACCTCACGCTCGCCGGCAAGCTTGTCGCCAAAGCCGAAGAAATCAAAACCGGAATCTTGCGCCATCAATCTCTCCTTGCAGGCGGCTGCGTATCGTTCAACGCGCGGCTGCGAGCAAAAATGTGGTGAAAGCCGACCCCCGCTGCAAGATGCCGGCGCCGATTTGGCATGCTGGGCCTGTCGCGGGGCGTCACTCAGCCGCCGAAATAGCGGTTCATCTTCTTCGCCAGTTCGATATCGAGAGCGGTCACGCCGCCGGCATCGTGCGTGTTCAGCGTGACGTCGACGGTCTTGTAGACGTTCGACCAGTCCGGATGATGATCCATCTTTTCCGCCGCAAGCGCGACGCGGGTCATGAAGGCGAAGGCCTCGGAGAAGTTCTTGAAGACGAAGCTGCGCTTGATCGAAGCGCCGTCGGTAGCCAGCGACCAGCCGCCCAGTTCAGCAAGGGCAGCAGCGATAGCGTCCTTGCCCAGTTTCTCTCTCGTCATGTCGGATTCCTGTGCTATTCGAAAAATGACCCTCACCATAATGCATGTCGCCCAGAAGTGCGTCGCGGTTTTGGGATAACGACATCCACAAAAATAGCGCCGGATCGATGAGCGCAAAGCCCATAAAGTCCATTCTGTTCGTCTGTCTCGGCAACATCTGCCGCTCGCCGCTGGCCGAGGGTGTTTTTCGCGCCGTTTGGAGTGAGCGTGCAGGGGACCTGGGTGCTCGATTCAGCCGCAACCAGCGGCTGGGAGGTGGGCTCGGCCCCCGACCCACGCTCGATCGCGATCGCCACCCGCCACGGCATCGACATTTCCGGACAGACAGCACGCAAAGTTGCGCCAGAAGATTTTCACCGCTTCGACCTGATCCTGGGGATGGACCGGCAGAATGTCCGCGACCTGAAGGCGCTGTCGCCTGCCGCCGTGCACGACCGCATCCATCTTTACCTGAAGTTTGCGAGCGGCAGCGGTCGCGATGTGCCGGACCCTTACTATGACGGGCCGGAGGCGTTCGCGACCGTCTACCGCATGATCCGCGAGGCGTCGGAAGCGCTGGCGACGCGGCTGGCAGTGCGCGTGTCGGCGCCCGACAGCGGCCAGGCTTCCTCGACGATATAGGGGCCGCCGCCGACCGAATCGCGCGACGACATCAAGACGAAGCGGCCAACGCGGAACGGCAGCGTCGAAAAATTGCCGCGCGCCGAAAGATATTGGGCGACGTCGAGCGGACTCGAATTGCGCAAGCGCGCCAGCGTCACATGCGGCGTGAATTTGCGTGGGTCGGCCGGCAGGCCGAGCCGCTGGCAGATGCGGTCGATTTCGGCTTGCAGGCCGGTAAGATCCGGCGAGGCGGAAACGCCGGCCCACACCGCATGCGGCTTTTTCTGGCCGAAAGCGCCGACGCCGGACAAGGCTATCGGGAAGGACGGGCGGTGGACGCGGTCGAGCGCGATGGCGATCTCGTCGGCGACATGGCCCTCGACATCGCCGATGAAGCGCAGCGTCAGATGGTAGTTTTCGACGTCGATCCAGCGGGCTCCGGGCAGGCCGCCCCGGAGCAGGGACAGCGAAAGGGCAGCATCACGCGGAATTTCGAGGGCGGTGAAAAGACGTGGCATGGCAAGCCTCCTGTCCTCGAATCGAACTCACGCCCCTAGCGAATCATCGATATTCAAACGGGGCAAGCGGTTTGTTGGCTCCGCGGTTTCCCCAGCGGCAACCGTGACTTTCCGGCCTCACGACGCACCGCCCGCCCCCGCAATGGCCTTTTCGGCCGTCGGCAGGATACGTTCGACCATCATTTCGACACCCTTGGCGTTGGGATGCAGGCCGTCCTCCAGCCGCAGCCCGGGCTGGCCGGCGACGCCGTCGAGAAAGAACGGGTAGAGCGGAACGCCGTATTTCGCGGCCAGCTTCGGATAGATCGCGTCGAAGGCGTTCTGGTAGTCGGCGCCGAGATTGGGGGCGGCGCGCATGCCGGCCAGAAGCACGGCGATCTTGCGCTGTTTGAGCTTGGCCAGCATCTCGTCCAGGTTCTTTTCGGTGATGCCGGGCGAGACGCCGCGCAGCATGTCGTTGGCGCCGAGCTCGAGGACCACCAGTTGTGTGCCGTCGGGCACCGACCAGTCGAGCCGCGCCAGGCCGCCGCTTGTCGTGTCGCCGGAAACGCCGGCATTGGCGACCGTCACGTCATGGCCCTTGGCGCGAAGTGCGGCCTGCAGCCTGTCGGTAAAGCCTTCGCCGGGGCCAAGGCCGAAGCCCGCCATCAGGCTGTCGCCGAAACCGACGATAGTGAAGGTCTCGGCGCGCGCCGACGAAATCGCGCCGCTGATCGCGGTGAAAAGAACGAGGGCTGCGGCAAGTGTGTGTTTGAAAGCCATGCGGCAGGCCCCATATGAGCGGAACAGTTTTTTGGCGAAGGCAAACTTCGTCCCCTATACAATCCCATATAGGACGCTTTCATTGTGACAGAAGCCGTCATCGTGCTGAAAGACGTATCGCTGACGCTCGGTGAAGGCGCGTCCTCGGTCCATGTGCTGAAGGGCGTCAGTCTCGATGTCGCCGCCGGCGAGGCAACCGGCATCGTCGGCCCTTCGGGCTCCGGAAAGTCGACGCTGCTGATGGTTCTGGCAGGGCTGGAAAGGGTCGATTCGGGTACGGTTCGAATCGCCGGCGAGCTGCTCAACGGCAAAAGCGAGGACCAGATCGCATCGTTTCGTGGGCGAAACATTGGCATCGTCTTCCAGTCCTTCCATCTCATCCCCAACATGACGGCGCTCGAAAATGTCGCGGTGCCGCTCGAACTCGCCGGCCATGCCGATCCGTTCGGTGTGGCGGCACGCGAACTCGCGGCAGTCGGCCTCAGCGACCGCGTCACCCACTATCCCGGTGAATTGTCCGGCGGCGAGCAGCAGCGCGTGGCGATCGCGCGGGCGCTGGCGCCTTCGCCGCGCATCCTGGTCGCCGACGAGCCGACCGGCAATCTCGACCAGGCGACAGGCCGGCAGGTCGCCGACCTCCTGTTCGCCAAGGCGGCCGAGCGCGGCATGACGCTGGTGCTGGTCACGCATGATCCGGCGCTGGCGGCGCGTTGCTCGCGCCAGGTCTCGATGCGCTCTGGACGGATCGAGGACACACCGAGGCCGCTGAAGGTGACGGCCTGATGCCGCTGTCGCAGACGCTGAAGCTCGCCGTCCGCTTCTCGCTGCGCGAAATGCGCGGCGGGCTGTCGGGCTTCCTGATCTTCCTTGCCTGCATCGCGCTCGGCGTCGCGGCAATCGGCGGCGTCAATTCGGTAGCGCAGGCAATCACTGCCGGCGTTGCCAATCAGGGCCAGACGCTGCTTGGCGGCGATCTGCGCTTCCAGCTCAACCAGCGCGACGCGACGCCGGACGAACGTGGTTTCGTCGATCGGCTGGGCGCTGTTTCGCACAGCGCCAGCATGCGCTCGATGGCGCGCCTCGAGGACGGCTCCGACCAGTCGCTGGTCGAGGCCAAGGCGGTCGACGACGCCTATCCGCTCTATGGCGCGCTGGAGACCGAGCCGCAGCTATCGAGGCAGAACCTGTTCGGCGAGAAATCCGGCGTCTTCGGCGCCGTGGCACCCGACCTGCTGTTCGACCGGCTGAACCTCAAGATCGGCGACCGGCTGAAGCTCGGCAGCGCCACATTCGAACTGCGCGCCAGGCTCACCAGCGAGCCGGATGCGGTGTCCGACGGTTTTGGCTTCGCGCCGCGGCTGCTGGTGTCGACCGAAGGGCTTGCCGCATCCGGCCTGATCCAGCCTGGCAGCCTGGTCGAGCACACCTACAAGATCCGCCTGCCCGCCGGCGCCAGCGAGGCTGATATCGAGGCGATCCAGGACCAGGCCGCAGCGGACTTTCCGCAGGCCGGCTGGTCGATCCGCACGCGCAGCAACGCCGCGCCCGCACTGTCCTCCAACATCGAGCGCTTCTCGCAATTCCTGACCCTGGTCGGGCTGACGGCGTTGGTGGTCGGCGGCGTCGGCGTGGCGAACGCGGTGCGCGCCTATCTCGACGGCAAGCGCGGCGTCATCGCCACCTTCAAGAGTCTGGGCGCCTCGGGTGGTTTCGTCTTTGCCGTCTACCTGGTGCAGATCCTGCTGATCGCCGGTCTCGGCATCGTGCTTGGCCTCATCCTCGGCGCCTTGATGCCGTTCGCGGCGAGTGCGGCCCTTCAGTCGGTCATCCCGGTGCCGGCGGAGGGCGGCTTCTATCCCGGCGCGCTTGCCATGGCGGCGCTGTTCGGCCTGCTGGTGACGCTGGCTTTCGCGCTGCTGCCGCTTGGCCGCGCCCGCGACGTGCCGGCGACGGCACTGTTTCGCGAGATGGGCTTCGAGAGCCGCGGCTTTCCGCGCCTGCCCTATGTGGCGGCAGCGGTCGGCATCGCGCTCGCCCTGGCGGCCTTGGCCATCTTGTTTTCCGGCGACCGCCGCATCGCCTCGATCTTCGTCGGCGCCACGCTTTTTGCCTTCCTGGTGCTGCGCCTGGTCGGTTGGCTGGTGCAGTGGGCCGCCAAAAAGAGCCCGAGGGTCCGCTCCGTCGCGCTCAGGCTTGCCATCGGCAATATCCATAGGCCGGGCGCCCTGACCCCCTCGGTGGTGCTGTCTTTGGGACTCGGGCTGACACTGCTGGTGACGCTGGCGCTGATCGACGGCAATCTCAGGCGGCAGATTTCCGGCAGCCTGCCGGAGCAGGCGCCGAACTTCTTCTTCGTCGACATCCAGAGCAGCAACGTCGATGCCTTTTCGGCGCTGGTCGGCGGGCAGGCGCCACAGGGAACGCTGGTCAAGGTGCCGATGCTGCGCGGCCGGGTCATGGCGCTGAACGGCGTCGATGTCGAAAAAGTCAAGGTGCCGGCGGAAGGCGCCTGGGTGCTGCGCGGCGATCGCGGGCTGACCTATGACGACCGCCAGCCTTCGAACGCGACGCTGATGGAAGGCTCATGGTGGCCGCAAAACTATGCCGGCGAGCCGCTGGTGTCGTTCTCGGCCGAGGAAGGCAAGGAGATCGGGCTGAAGCTCGGCGACACCGTCACCGTCAATGTGCTGGGACGCAACGTCACCGCCAGGATCGCCAATTTCCGCCAGGTCGAGTGGGAAACCATGGGCATCAATTTCGTCATGGTGTTCTCGCCCAACACATTTGCAGGTGCGCCGCATGGCTGGCTGGCGACGCTGACCGAGAAGAACGCGTCGGCGGCGGACGATGCCCGCCTGCTCAATGCCGTCACCCGCGCTTTCCCGGCGGTGACGACGGTGAGGGTGAAGGACGCGCTCGATATCGTCAACCGGCTGGTGGCGCAGCTCGGAACGGCCATCCGCGCCGCCGCCGGCGTGGCGTTGATTGCGTCCGTGCTGGTTCTGGCCGGCGCGCTCGCCGCGGGCAACCGGGCGCGCATCCACGACGCTGTGGTGCTGAAGACGCTGGGTGCCACCAGGCGAACGCTGATAGCGGCCTTCTCGCTCGAATATATGCTGATCGGCCTTGCCACCGCGGTCTTCGCTTTGGCGGCTGGCGGGGTCGCTGCTTGGTTCGTCGTCGCGCGCATAATGACCCTGCCATCGCATTTCATGCCGGAAGTGGCGGTGGCAACCATAGGCTTTGCGCTGGTCATCACGGTCGGCATCGGTCTTGCCGGAACCTGGCGGGTGCTGGGGCACAAAGCGGCGCCGGTGCTGCGAAATCTCTGATCCGCAACCGCCTGAATCGGCCCACCTTCGATTAAATCTCGTTAATGTTGCGGCTGGGACGGCTGACAAACCGCAATTTGGCTGCTTCACGAAGCATTACGCTCGGTTACGGTCTTGTTCTTGTCGCCAAGAACCATCATATTCCGCCGCAGGCATGCTGGAGCCCCGCCAGCGGCGCCTGGGCTCGATCGAGCCCGACACCGGACCGGACGGGGCAGAAGCAAAAGAGGATTCCAATGGCTGATCCCATTCGCAATTACCAGACGCGCGCCGTACCCGGCGCCGCCGTCGATATCGATCAGGGCCTGCGCGCCTATATGATCAAAGTCTACAATCTGATGGGGCTTGGCTTGCTCATCACGGGCCTTGCCGCTGTCGGCACGATCATGCTGGCCACCACCACCGATCCGGCCTCGGCGGTTGCAACGCTGCCGAGCGGCGAGATGCTGACCTCCTTCGGCTACGCGATCTTCGGGTCGCCGCTGCGCTGGGTCGTCATGCTGGCCCCGCTGGCCGCGGTATTGTTCCTGTCGTTCCGTGTCCAGTCGATGAGCGTGTCGGCCGCGCAGACGACGTTCTGGGTCTATGCCGGCCTCGTCGGCCTGTCGCTGTCGTCGATCTTCCTTGTCTACACGACGGCCAGCATCTCGCAGACCTTCTTCGCCACCGCTGCCGCTTTCGGCGCGCTGTCGCTCTACGGTTACACGACCAAGCGCGACCTGACCGCGATCGGGTCGTTCCTGATCATGGGCCTGTTCGGCCTGATCATTGCGATGGTGATCAACATCTTCCTGCAGTCGTCGGCTCTGTCCTTCGCCGTTTCGGCGATCGGCGTGCTGATCTTCTCGGGCCTGACCGCCTATGACACGCAGAAGATCAAGGAGATGTATTTCGAGGGCGACGCCACCGATGTCGCCGGTCGCAAGGCGATCATGGGCGCGCTGACGCTCTATCTCGACTTCATCAACCTGTTCATGTTCCTGCTGCAGTTCATGGGCGACCGCCGCTGATTTCGCAGTTGGACCATCGAGTTCCCGGAGGGCGGCCCAACGGCCGCCCTTTTCTTTTGTGCCGGCCTTTGCTGTTATCTCAGGCAGGCAAATGGCATGCATAAATTATGAGCAGCATCACCATACGGGCCGCCAGTTCGGCCGACCTCGATCGAATCACGGAAATCTACGCCGACGCGGTGACACACGGCACCGCGAGCTACGAGCTTGAGCCGCCCAGCCGCGCCGAAATGGGCAACCGATTCGACACGCTGATGGCGGGCGGCTTTCCCTTTCTGGTGGCGGAAAAACACGGCGCCGTGCTCGGCTATGCCTATGCCGGGCCGTTCCGGCCGCGCCCGGCCTATCGCTTCGTCGTCGAGGATTCGGTCTATGTCGCTCCGGAGGCCAAGGGCCAGGGCGTCGGGCGGCTTCTGATGCAGGGGCTGATCGAGGCGGCAAGGGCGGCGGGCTTTCGCCAGATCATCGCGGTCATCGGCGACGGCCATGCCGACAGCGCCTCGGTGCGGCTGCATGAGAAGCTCGGCTTTCGCCATTCGGGCCGCCTGGAAGGCTCCGGCTACAAGCACGGACGCTGGCTGGACACGGTGTTCATGCAGCTGTCGATGAATGGCGGAGCGCAGCTCCCGCCCGATCCGGCCTCGCTGCCGGAGCGGAAATTCCGGCAAAAATCAAATAGTTAAGCTTCGACGACCCTCAGCTCGCTGTCGAAGACGCCAAGCACGCGGCCGAGCTCCTGGCCGCGCTTGAGGATGCGGCCGCCTGCGGCGATGACTGCAAAGGCGCCCTGGCGGCGCGCCAGCTTCGGGTCCTTGACGATCTGAAACAGCGGCACTTCGCTGGCGCGGCGGAAGACGGAAAAGACGGCGCGGTCGGAGAGGTGATCGATGGCGTAGTCGCGCCATTCATTGGCGGCAACCATGCGCCCGTAAAGTCTCAGGATCTGGTCCAGTTCGCGCCGGTCGAAGCGCACCGGCTGGTCGAGGCGTTCGCGTCTTGCCTCTTGCAGCGGGATCAATATTGCGGATGCGTCCCCATCCTCCGTCCCACTGCCGCCGCGATCGGTCATGCCTCGATCCTTCGAATGAAGCTTCGCTTGCAGAAGTTGGCGTGTTCGCTGCCGAATTGCAAGGCCCGGCTAAGCAAGCCGGGGCTAAGCCGTTTCCGTCACGTCCAGTCACGTTTGTCAAACGCCTGTTGGAATTGGTGATGCTTCGCCACATTCCTGCCTTATTTTATCCGCGCTGATGCCCCAATCTCCGACGAGTTTACCGGCGTTGCCTGAGACGGTTCGGTCCGGCACCGGCTCGTAAACCCCAAGCCCCCCGCCCACGGGTCTGCGTCGGATCGAACCAACCTCGGTTTTTCCCTCGGAAGAATCGGGTGCGACGATCCCAAAACCTAAATGACCGGCGTCAGAAGCAAGCTGACGCCGGTTTTTTATTGGCTAGTTGGAACGATGGATCGACGCCAAAAGCGCGCGCGGTAAAATGGCGCCCAACATGAGGCGCTCGAACTGCTCTATTTCGTGCGTCGGTCAGGGCTGCCCCTCATTGCCCTGCCGGGCATTTCTCCCCGTTAGTGACGGGGAGAAAGACGCTGTCATTGACGGTTTCGCCGATCATCGACGCTGCAGAATGGGCGCCAACGTTGCGGCCAGTCCCCTTCTCCCCGTCACTATACGGGGAGAAGCCGGCAGGTGGATGAGAGGCGGCGCCGACGGTCCAGTTACGGCTTGCGGATGAAGGCCGCGCCCAGGATCGGCCCGGGGGTGCCGTCCTTGCCGACCGACTGCAGCAGCACCGCGCAGCCGCCTTTCTTGGAGATCTCGGTCATCGGCAATTCGTAGCGTTGCGCCTTGCCGTGCCACATGCCGGCGGTCTGGATGCCGGAGACGGCGTTCCAGTAGGTCATGCTGCGACCGCTGTTCTCACCCTCGCCGATCTTGATCGTCTGCGGCGCATTGAAATAGACGATGACGACATGGGCATCGGTCGGGCCGCTGCCGGCGTCGCCGGTGTCGATCATGACGCGGTCGCTGGTGCGGCTGACCTTGATGCCGACCCGCATGCCTTCGCCGGTCTTCTGCAGGCGGGCAAGTGTGCCGTCGACTTCCTTGCGGCTGGCGCCGTTGACATGGCTGCGGCCGTTGATGACGGCTTGCGGCGTGTAGACCGATCGGCTGCCGAAGGCGCGCATATAGTCATACTGCCGCTCGGTGTTCTCCTTGCGGCTCAGCGTGTCCTGCCAGCCGAGATAGTCCCAGTAGTCGACATGATAGGCCAGCGCGATGATGTTTTCCTTGGCGGCGAGCTCGGCGAAGAACGCGTCGGCCGGCGGACAGGAGTTGCAGCCCTGGCTGGTGAAAAGCTCGACCACGCCGAGCGGCTTGTCCGTTTCCTCCGCAAGCCCGTTGCCGGCCAACGCCGACAGGGCCAGCGCTAGTGCCGCAAGCCGCAATGATCCCTGAAATGCCATGGCCGTTCCAATTTCCCGCCGGTGACGCCGGCTTTGTCGTGATTGCTAAAATATGTGGCAGAAGCGACAGTCAACGGGAAGTCACGTTGCGGTGAAATTTTGTGGTTGCAACTGAAGGCAAGCCCGCAATAGGAGAGGCGTCTGCACTTTGCGGTGCGGTTCGATTGGTGGCGGCGGCTTCAGCATGTGGCAAACTCTCCTGACGCCGGTCGATCTTTATTGTGAACGGACAGGCCCGGAACTTTGGGCCGAACCGGTCAATGCTCTGACAAATCTTGCGTTTCTTGCCGCCGGTCTGTGGGGTGTGCGTGAGGTGCGCCGGCATGGCACCGGCACTTTCGCCGAAGTGCTGGCCTGGTGGGTGGTGGCGATCGGCATCGGCTCGATGCTGTTCCATACCTTCGCCATCCGAGCCACGATCTGGGCCGACGTGCTGCCGATCGCCGGTTTCACGCTCGCCTACACGTTGTTCACGCTGCGTCGCCTCCTCGGCATGGAATGGGGCAAGGCGATCGCCATCTTCGTCGCCTTCTACGCCATCGCCGGGCTGCTGACATGGGCGGTGCCGGACTGGCTGCGGCAGGCCTCGAACGGCACGACCGGCTATCTGGCGCCCTTCCTGGCGCTTGCCTTCCTCGGCACATGGACAGCGTTGAGCGGCAGCGGCGCCGGCCGCTATAATCTGGCGGCCTTGGCGATCTTCGTCGTCTCGGTCATCTGCCGTATGGCCGATCCGCTGGTCTGCGGCAGCTTCCCGCTCGGCACGCATTTCCTGTGGCACATCCTGAACGGCCTGATGCTCGGCGTGCTTCTGGCCGCGGCGGCGCGGTATGGAGAGCCGAAAGTAGGCAGCAGGCAGTAGGGGGTTCTATTCCCTACTGCCTTATTCCCTTCCTATGCCGCGAGATCGCGCAGCACGTATTGCAGGATGCCGCCGTTCTTGAAGTAGTCGAGCTCGTCCAGCGTATCGATGCGGCAGATGATCGGCACGTTCTTCACCGTGCCGTCGCCGTAAGTGACCTTGGCGGCCATCTTCTGGCGCGGTTTGATGGCGCTCAGCCCGTCGATCTCGACCAGCTCATCGCCCTTCAAGTTGAGCGAGGCCCATGACGTGCCATCCTCGAAGACGAAGGGGATGACGCCCATGCCGACCAGGTTCGAGCGGTGGATGCGCTCGAAGGACTGGGCGATGACCGCGCGGACACCCAAGAGATTGGTACCCTTGGCGGCCCAGTCGCGCGACGAACCGTTGCCGTATTCGACGCCGGCGAAGATGACCAGCGGCACGCCGTCCTTCTTGTACTCCATCGCGGCGTCGTAGATCGACGTCTCTTCCTTCGACGGGTAGTGGATCGTGTAGCCGCCCTCGCGGCCGTTCTCGCCCAGCATGTGGTTGCGGATGCGGATGTTGGCGAAGGTGCCGCGCATCATCACCTCATGGTTGCCGCGGCGCGTGCCGTACTGGTTGAAGTCGGCAACGCCGACGCCATGGTCGGTCAGGTATTTTCCCGCCGGCGAAGCGGCCTTGATGGAGCCTGCCGGCGAAATGTGGTCGGTGGTGATCTTGTCGCCGAACAGGCCAAGCACGCGCGCGCCCTTGATGTCGCCGATCTTGCCGAAGCCCGACGTCATGCCGGCGAAATAGGGCGGGTTCTGCACATAGGTCGAGTTGTCGTCCCAGGCATAGGTCTGGCCCTCCGGCGCCTTGACCTTCTGCCAGTACTCGTCGCCCTTGAAGACGTCGGCATATTTGCGGGCGAACAGCTCGCGCGTGACGTTCTTCTCGATGAACTCCTGGATCTCGGCCGAGCTCGGCCAGATGTCCTTGAGATAGACCGGCTCGCCGTTCTTGTCCTCGCCGAGCGGCTCGGTGGTCAAGTCCTTGGTCACGGTGCCGGCCAGCGCATGGGCGACAACCAGCGGCGGCGACGCCAGATAGTTCGCCTGCACGTCGGGCGAGACGCGGCCTTCGAAATTGCGGTTGCCGGACAGGACTGCGGCAGCAATCAGGCCCTTATCGTTGATGGTCTTGGAAATCGGCGCCGGCAGCGGGCCGGAATTGCCGATGCAGGTGGTGCAGCCGAAGCCGACCAGGTTGAAGCCGATCTGGTCGAGCTCCTTCTGCAGGCCGGATTTCTCCAGATATTCGGCAACCACCTGGCTGCCCGGCGCAAGCGAGGTTTTCACCCACGGCTTCTGCTTGAGGCCAAGCCGGTTGGCGTTGCGGGCGAGCAGGCCGGCGCCGATCAGCACGCTCGGATTGGAGGTGTTGGTGCAGGAGGTGATGGCGGCGATGACGACGTCGCCATGGCCGAGATCATGGGAAGTGCCTTCGACGGCATAGCGCTTGGAGATCTCGGCGGCCTTCTTGTATTCGGTCTCCATCGCCTTGGCGAAGCCGGCCGGGATGCCTTCGAGCGCGACGCGGCCTTCCGGACGCTTGGGACCGGCCATCGACGGCACGACGTCGCCGAGCTCGAGTTCGAGCAGGTCGGTGAAGACCGGGTCGGCCGATCCGGTGTCACGCCACAGGCCTTGCGCCTTGGAATAGGCCTCGACCAGCGCTATGCGGTTTTCCTCGCGGCCGGACATGGTCAGGTAGCGGATGGTTTCAGAGTCGACCGGGAAGAAGCCGCAGGTGGCGCCATATTCCGGCGCCATGTTGCCGATGGTGGCGCGGTCGGCCAGCGTCATGTTGGACAGGCCGGGGCCGAAGAACTCGACGAACTTGCCGACGACGCCCTTCTTGCGCAGCATCTGGGTGACGGTGAGCACGAGGTCGGTGGCGGTGACGCCTTCCTTGAGCCTGCCGGTGAGACGGAAGCCGATGACTTCCGGCAACAGCATGGAAACCGGCTGGCCGAGCATTGCGGCCTCGGCTTCGATACCGCCGACGCCCCAGCCGAGCACGCCAAGACCGTTGATCATGGTGGTGTGCGAATCGGTGCCGACGCAGGTGTCGGGATAGGCCGTGGTTTCGCCGTCCTCGGCGTTGGTCCAGACGACCTGGCCGAGATATTCGAGATTGACCTGGTGGCAGATGCCGGTGCCGGGCGGCACGACGCGGAAATTGCGGAACGCCTGCTGGCCCCATTTCAGGAATTTGTAGCGTTCTTCGTTGCGCTCGTATTCGAGCTCGACATTGCGGGCGAAAGCCATCGGCGTGCCGAATTCGTCGACGATGACGGAATGGTCGATGACGAGATCGACCGGCACCAGTGGGTTGATCTTCTGCGGGTCACCGCCAAGCGAGGCCATGGCGTCGCGCATGGCGGCAAGGTCTACCACCGCCGGAACGCCGGTGAAATCCTGCATCAGGACGCGGGCCGGGCGATAGGCGATCTCGACGCCTGCGGTACCCTTGTCGGTCAGCCAGCCGGCGACAGCCTGGATGCTTTCCTTGGTGACGGAGCGCCCGTCCTCATTGCGCAAAAGGTTCTCCAGCAGCACTTTCATCGAATAGGGCAGCTGGGCGATGCCGGTAAGGCCGTTCTTTTCGGCCTCGATGAGGTCGAAATAGACATAGTCCGCGCCACCCACAGTCAGGGTGCGGCGGCAGTTGAAACTATCGAGGGATTTTGACACGTGCGATCCGTCCTTGTCTGTTCAGCCTGAAAGGGAACGGACGCCGATGGCATGCAATCACGCGCAAAGGTGCGGGTACGGCCATTTCCGCTGTCCGTTCCCAGCCAACCCGAGCCGTTCAAGGCGGCGCGTGCGCTGGTTCGGCGCTAATTCTGTTCCCGTGCCGACCGCTGGCACGGATGACCCGGATATAGAGAATTTCCTGGAATAGTTCTAGACACGGAATCGCCATTTTCGCTGCGGCGCACCGAAGCGGCGCTTGGACTTTCGGCGAAGGGGAACGAATGCGGCTGATCGCCGAAAATCTGGGCGGCGAACGCGGCGGCGAGACGGTCTTCTCCGGCATCGGCTTCGCCCTGGAAAAAGGCGAGGCGCTGGTCGTCACCGGGCCAAACGGCGCCGGCAAGTCGACGCTGCTCAGGGTCATCGCCGGGCTGCTTCCGGTGGCGGGAGGCCGCGTGTCGATCGAAGGCGGTGGCGAGGATTTCCCGTCGATTGCTTCGGCCTGCCACTATCTCGGCCATCAGAACGCGATGAAGACGGTGCTCAGCGTGGCGGAGAATTTGCGCTTCTGGCGGGATTTTGCCGGTGCAGGTTTGTTGAGTGTTGAAGAGGCGCTGGAGACTGTCGGGCTCGGTGGGATCGGCCATTTGCCGTTCGGCTATCTCTCGACAGGGCAGAGGCGACGGGCTTCGATCGCGAAGCTGCTGGTGAGCAGGCGGCCGCTGTGGCTGCTGGATGAGCCGACGGCTGGGTTGGACAAGGCGTCGGAGGCACGGTTTGGCGGGGTGATGACGGATCACCGTCGGCAAGGGGGGATCATCATAGCAGCAACGCATTTGCCATTGGGGCTGGATGGGGCGAAGGCGTTGGTCATGGGGGAGACCGTTTGATGTCGGCGCTCCGTCACGCCCCCCTCTGTCCTGCCGGACATCTCCCCCACGAGGGGGGAGATTGGCGGCTTCAGCGCCCCGCGCACCCTTGCAACGTTGGCGATTGGCGAAAGCCCGGACGACGGCCGATCTCCCCCCAAGTGGGGGAGATGTCCGGCAGGACAGAGGGAGGCGCGAAGGAACGCTACATTTCGCGTTGCCACCATCAAGGGCCCGCATCCTAATGTGGTCGCTCTTCCTCCGCGACATCCACCTCTCCATCCGTGCTGGCGGCGGGGCGCTGACCGGCGTGATCTTCTTCCTCGCCGTCATCGCCACGATTCCCTTCGGCGTCGGGCCGGACCTCAATCTGCTGGCCCGCATCGGTCCGGCGATCCTGTGGATCGCGGCCCTGCTCGCCTGCCTGCTCGGCCTCGACCGGCTGTTCCAGGCCGATCGCGAAGATGGCTCGCTCGATCTTCTGGTGCTGGGCCACGACCGCCACATGCTGGCGCTGACGGTGTTGGTGAAATGCCTGGCCCACTGGGCTGGCAGCGTGCTGCCGCTGGTGGTCGCCGCGCCCCTGCTCGGCCTGTTCATGAATATGGCGCCGATCGGCATCGGCGCAACCGCGCTGACCCTTCTGGTCGGCACGCCGGCGATTACTTTCATCGGAGCGGCGGGCGCCGCCGTGGCGGTGGCCCTGCCGCGCGGCGGGTTGCTGATCTCGGTGCTGGTGCTGCCGCTGACCATCCCGGTGCTGATCTTCGGCGTCTCGGCAAGCTATGGCGCGGTGGCGGACCCCGATCCGTTCCTGCAGCCCTTCCTCATTCTCGCCGCGCTGACCCTGTTTCTTGCCGTGCTGGGGCCGGTGGCCGCAGCGCTGGCGCTGCGCCACGGGACCGACTGATGCATTGGGCCGTGGACGGCTGCGGCGCGGCGGCCGATTGCGAAGCCGGAACGGCAAGGCTAAGGGAAGGCATGATCGAACACGGCGACATGGTTGGGTCGGACGCCCGCGCGGAGCAGCTGGCGTGAGCGTGCACGCGCTCTATGTGACTGCCGCCTATGCCATCACGGCGATCGTGCTGGCCGGGCTGATCGGCTGGATATTGATCGACCAGCGCGGGCGCAAGCGCGACCTGGCAGAACTGGAGGCGGCCGGCGTGCGCCGCCGCTCCAAGGGCGCCGGCGACAAAGGTGCCCGGGAAAAAGGCGCCAAGTCATGAGCATGGAGAGCGAAACGCCGGCGCCGGCCCGTCGCCGCCTGATCGTGCTGTTGCCGCTGGTGATCTTCCTCGGCCTGGCGGGGCTGTTCCTGTTGCAGCTTCTGTCCGGCCGCGATGTTTCGGAAGTGCCGTCGGCGCTGATCGGCCTGCCGGCGCCGCAAACCAATCTGCCGGCGCTCGAAGGCACCAACCTGCCCGGTCTCGATTCGAAACAGTTCGCCGGCAAGGTGACGCTGGTCAATGTCTTTGCGTCATGGTGCGCGCCGTGCCGCGAGGAGCATCCGGTGCTGCTGGCCCTGTCGCAGGACAAGCGCTTCGTCACGGCGGCGCTGAACTACAAGGACGAACCGGAAAATGCCCGCCGCTTTCTCGGCGAGCTCGGCAATCCGTTCCAGGCGATCGGCGTCGACGAAGCCGGACGCGCGGCGATCGACTGGGGCGTCTATGGCGTGCCGGAAACCTTCGTCGTCGGCAAGGACGGCAAGATCGCCTACAAGCATGTCGGTCCGCTGACGGCCGAGTCGGCTGAGACGCTGCTGTTGCCGCAGATCGAAAAAGCTCTGGCGGCACGCTGATATTCAGGTGATGCCGGCCTACGAACGGCGGTTTCCTGCGCTTCCGGTGCTCACGTACTTAAGTACGCTCCGCTCCGGTTCTCGGAACCCACCATTCTCGACTCGGCCTGACCTGAATCTCAACGTGCCGGACCGAGTCTTTCGACTAAAAGTTCAGCCGTAGATCTGCTTGTGGATCTGGTAGAGCATTTCCGAGCGGTCGGCGCGCATGTCGGCCAGGTCGCGGGCGGTGAAGCTGTCGATTTCGGCGACGAGGCGGTTGTAGTGCTTGCGCTTGGCAATGCTCTGGCGAGCGCGGGTCATGAGGCTGTCGATGATCATAGCAAGGTTCCTTTCGTGCCGCGTTCTGGCGGCGAATTGTTCCTCCCTTGATCGATACGAACCATGACATAGTAATGGTGCGTTGCAAAAAGAATATGTTGCAATGCACCATTGCGCCCAGTGCATAGCCGGTTAACCGGCCCTTACCCGCAATTCCCGCAAGGCGGCGTCACCCCGGTCTTGCTACGAGACCTCAAGATGCGGTGAAGCACTCATCATCGATCTTGCCAGATCGGCCGCCGGCTGGCTTGATCGCGCCCGATCTCAAGTGCCGGGAGGAAAAGCATGGCCGCCGCAGACTATTATGAAGTTTTCGATCCGCGTTTCGCGCGGCTGTTCAACTCCAACGCGCAAGTGGAAAAGCTGTTCACCGGCTGCCAGTGGGCGGAAGGCCCGGCCTGGTTCGCCGCCGGCCGCTATGTCGTGTGGTCCGACATCCCCAACAACCGCATGCTGCGCTACGACGAAACCGACGGCAATGTCAGCGTCTTCCGCCAGCCCTCCGCCAATTCCAACGGCAACACTGTCGACCGGCAGGGCCGGCTGGTGACCTGCGAGCATTCGGGCCGCCGCGTCAGCCGCACCGAACATGACGGCTCCATCATCACCATCGCCGACAAATGGCGCGGCAAGCGGCTGAATTCGCCCAACGACGCGGTGGTGAAGTCCGACGGCTCGATCTGGTTCACCGATCCGACCTACGGTATCGACACCGATTATGAGGGGGACAAGGCCGAGAGCGAGATCGGTGCCTGCCATGTCTACCGGGTCGATCCCGGCAGCGGCGAGATCGAAGCCGTGATCACCGACATGGTCAGGCCCAACGGGCTGGCGTTCTCGCTCGACGAAAGCAAGCTCTATGTCGTCGACACCGGCCGTACGCATGGCGCGAAGAACCCCGCTCATATGCGCGTGTTCAATGTCGGCAAGGGCGGCAAGAAGGTTTCCGGCGACAAGGTGTTCGCCGACTGCACCTCCGGCATGTTCGACGGCTTCCGGCTCGACGAGGACGGGCGCATCTGGACGAGTGCGGCCGACGGTATCCATTGCTACGATCCGGACGGGACGCTGATCGGCAAGGTCAAAGTGCCCGAAGTCACCGCCAATTGCGTGTTCGGCGGCAACAAGCGCAACTGCCTCTACATCGCCGGTACGAGCTCGCTCTACATGGTCCGGCTGATGGTCAACGGCGCCAAGACGTTTTGAACCTCATGTCGTTCAGCGGGCGCCGATGAAGCCGGCGAAGGCCGAAACCGCCTCGCGCATGGCCAGCCGGCTTGCCGGCTCGGCCAGGATCTTGTCCATCTCCGGCGGCTTCTTGCCGATCAGGACGATCTCGAGTGCGGTATCTTCATAGAGCGCGAACGACATCATGCGCATGATGTCGGCGAGTGCAGCGCGGGCAAACAGCGAGCGCGGCGAGGCGTGCACCAGCATCGCCGGCTTGTCGACGGCGGCATCGCGCGACACCAGCCAGTCGAGCGCGTTCTTCAGCCCGCCCGGCACGCCATGGGCGTATTCGGGGCAGGAGACGATGACGCCGTCGGCGCGGGTGACGGCGTCGATCAGCCTTGATGCCTCCGGCGGCGTGCGTTCGCCCTCGTCGTCGGGGTTGAAGATCGGCAGCCGGCCAAGCCCGTCATAGAGGCTGACACGGCAATCCGAAGGCGCGTTCGCGGCCAGCGCCGCGACGAGGGCCGAATTGGTCGAGGCGGCGCGCAGGCTGCCGGAGATGGCGAGGATTTCGATCAAAGGGATGCGAGCCGGGTGAACGGAGAATCGTTCTCAAAAGCTACCACAGGGTCTTGCGGTAATCCTCGTCCAGCTCGCGGTCGATATCCCCCGCGGTGTCGGCCAGCGCCAGCTGGTCGCGCATGATCTGGCCGAGGGTGGGCAGCGTGGCGCGGTCGTACCAGGTCTCGGGTTTCCACAGATCGGAGCGCATGAAGGCCTTGGCGCAATGCATGTAGGCGGCTCTGACCGACACCACGACGACGCTTTGCGGCGCCTTGCCGTCGATCGCGAGGCGTTCGCGCAAGCCGGCATCGACGGTGATGCGGGCATCGCCATTGACGCGCAGCGTCTCGTTCATGCCGGGGATGAGGAAGAGCAGCCCGATGGACGGATTGCGGATGATGTTTTCCAGCGTGTCCAACCGGTTGTTGCCGGGCCGGTCGGGGATGGCGATGGTCCTGTCGTCGAGCACGGCGGTAAAGCCCGGTTTGTCGCCCTTCGGCGTCACATCGGCATTGCCGGCGCCGTCGGAGGAACCGATCAGCACGAAAGGGCTCTTGCCGATGAAGGAGCGGCAGTGGCCGTCGAGCACCTTCTGTTCCTTACGGATGGAGCCGTCGGTCGGCCGGGGCGCCTTGTAGATCGTCCTCAGCTCGTCGCGCGTGGTGACGAAGTCCATCCCGGTCTCCCTACTTGCCGGCCTTCTCTTCGGTCTTGTCCTCGAGCGAATGGCGCAGGATCAGCGGCATCTGGCTGAAGGTGAACAGCAGCGTGATCGGCATGATGCCCCAGACCTTGAAGGTAACCCAGGCGTCGGTCGAAAAATTCCGCCACACCACTTCGTTGACGAGGGCCAGGAACAGGAAAAACAGCCCCCAGCGGAAGGTGAGCTTCTTCCAGCCTTCGGCATCGAGGCTGAAGGCGGAATCGAAGACGTAGCCGAGCAGCGACCGGCCGAAGAACAGGCCGCCGAGCAGCACGCCGCCGAACAGAGTGTTGACGATTGTCGGCTTCATCTTGATGAAGACGTCGTCCTGCAGATAGAGCGTCAGCGCGCCGAAAATGAAGACGACGACGCCCGACACCATCGGCATGATCGGCAGAGTGCGGGTGAGCAGCCAGGAGGCGATCAGCGCGATCGCGGTCGCGGCCATGAACAGGCCGGTGGCGACGAAGATCGGGCCGCCGAATTCGGCCAGCACGGGAAATTTCTGCACCAGCCATCCGCTGCGCGCATTGGCGAAGAAGAACACCAGCAGCGGGCCGAGCTCGAGCGCCAGCTTGAGCACCGGGTTGACGGCTTCTTTCTTTTGTTTCTGCGGATCGGACGGGTCGCGTTCAAGGATGGGCGGGTTCATAGGCTTCCTTCTTGCGCGCGATCCAATCCAAAAAGCTTGCGCCTTTCGAGATCACGCTTGTTAGGCCACTCCAGCGATCGCCCTCGCGAATTCGCTTGCCGAGAAAGGTTCTAGGTCGTCGACCTGTTCGCCGACGCCGATGAAATAGACCGGCAATTTGTGCTTTGCCGCGATCGCCACCAGAATACCCCCACGCGCAGTGCCGTCCAGCTTGGTCATCACCAGGCCATTGACGCCAGCAACATTGCGGAAGATTTCGACCTGGTTGAGCGCGTTCTGGCCGGTGGTGGCGTCGACCGTTTGCAGCACGGTATGCGGCGCCTCCGGATCGAGCTTGCCCAGCACGCGGACGATCTTTTCAAGTTCGGCCATCAGTTCGGTCTTGTTCTGCAGCCGGCCGGCGGTGTCGATGATCAGCACGTCGGAGCCGGCCTCCTTGGCCTTCTCGAAGGCGTCGTAGGCGAGGCCGGCGGCATCGGCGCCGATTTTCGAGGCGATGACCGGCGACTTCGTCCGCTCGCCCCAGATCTTGAGCTGCTCGATCGCCGCGGCGCGAAACGTGTCGCCAGCGGCGAGCATCACCGACACGCCACTATCGGTCAGCTTTGCCGCCAGCTTGCCGATGGTCGTGGTCTTGCCGGTGCCGTTGACGCCGACCACCAGGATGACATGCGGCTTGTGCGAGAGGTCGAGCTCCAGCGGTATGGCGACATGGGTCAGCACCTTCTCCACCTCGGCCGCCATCACGGCGCGCACCTCGGTATCGGAGACGTCTTTGCCGTAGCGGCTGGAGGCCAGCGCGTCGGTAACGCGCAAGGCCGTCTCCAGGCCAAGGTCTGCGCGGATCAGCACGTCCTCCAGATCCTGCAGAGTGTCCTCGTCCAGCTTGCGCTTGGTGAAGACGCCGGCGATGTTGCCGGAGAGTTCGCGGGACGAACGGGCAAGCCCGTCCTTCATGCGTTGGAACCAGGAACGCCTCGGCGCCGGCTCCGGCGCCTTCTGCGGCTCGGCCTTTTGCTCGACCTTCTTGGAGACGGTCACCTTGCCGGGAGCGGGTTTCAGCTCGGGGGCTGGTTGTGGGATAGGCTGCAGTTCAGGTGCGATCTCGACGAGGACAGGCTGTGCTTCAACCGGCGATGGCTGGCGAATAGGCGCTGGGATTTCGGCCGATGGTGCAGCTTCGGCAGAAGAGAGGCCAATATCGCCAGGTTCGCGCTGCCCCTCACCCTTACCCTCTCCCCGTGAAGGACGGGGAGAGGGGGGCGCGAGCGTTGAGGCTTCTTCTTTGATGTCTGCAAGAGGGGTGCTGGCGCTACGATCAGCTCCCTTCTCCCCGTCACTATACGGGGAGAAGGTGCCGGCAGGCGGATGAGGGGCAGGGCTGAGCTCTGAAGATGGCGGCGCAGAAGACGGAGTCGATGGTGGTATCTCGACCGGTATGGGCGTCTCCGCCGGGACCTCTGCAGGAGGCGTCGGCACTTCGACCGGTGCTGGTTCCGGCTGCCTTTCCGGGCGTGACGGGACGATCTCTGGCTCGGCCGGCGCGGGTGGCGGGACTTCCTGAGGCTGCGGTTCGGGGGCAGGCTCGGGAACGACGGGCGCAGGAACTTCCTGAGGCGCTGGCGGCTCGGCAGGTATCTCAGGAGCGGGTTTCGGCTCTTCTATAGGCTCGGGTTCCGGCAGAGGTTCCGGCTCGGACGGAACAATCGGCTCCGGCGCCGGTGGAATGGTCGGGGTCGGCTCGGGCTTTGGCTCCTCGGGGGCCGGTTGCGGTGCCGGCGGCGCTTCTGGCTCAACAGCGGGAGGCGGCGTCGGTTCAGCCTGCGGCGCGACCTCTGCCGCAGGCTCGTCGCGTTTCAAAAACTCCGGCAACACCTGCTCGGCAGCCGGTTGCAGTGCGTCCAGCGCGTCCCATTTGATCGGCGGCAGCGGTGCGGTCTCGTCGATCCGCTCCTCGACCACTTCCTTCTTGCCGAACGAAAATATCTTCTTGAAAAAACCAGCCATGCTTTGCGTTTCTCAGGCGGCGCGGGCGGTAGCCGGCGCGGCAATCAGGCGGGCGCCGTCATGGCCGGTGATCTCGGCCTCGACAATCTCGCCCGGCGAACCTGCAGCGATAGCGGCAAGCGTAAACCCTTCGGTGCGGCCGAGCCCGTCGCGCTCGACCAGGATCGACTGACGCGTGCCGGCGAGCGTAGCGAGATGACGGCGATAGGCGGCCTCGCCGGCGGCGCGCAGTCGGGCGGCGCGCTGCTTGACCACCTCGCGGCGGACCTGCGGCATGCGCGCGGCGGGCGTGCCTTCGCGCGGGCTGAACGGGAAGACATGCAGATGCGTCAGCCCGCATTCCTCGACGATCTTTTCCGAGTTCTCGAACATCGCCTCGGTCTCGGTCGGGAAGCCGGCGATGATGTCGGCGCCGAAGACGATGCCGGGGCGCAGCTTGCGCACATCCTCGCAGAAGCGGATCGACTGGTCGCGCAGATGGCGCCGCTTCATCCGCTTCAGGATCATGTCGTCGCCCGACTGCAGCGACAGATGCAGATGCGGCATCAGCCGCGGCTCGGTGGCAATCGCATCGAGCAAATCGTCATCGGCTTCGATCGAATCGATCGAGGACAGACGCAGCCGCTTCACGTCGGGCACCTGCCTGAGGATCGTCTTGACCAGCTTGCCGAGTTTTGGGCTGCCCGGCAGGTCGGCGCCAAAACTGGTCATGTCGACGCCGGTCAACACGATTTCGGCATATCCGTTGCCGGCAAGACGCTTGACCTGCTCGACCACGGCGCCCATCGGCACCGAGCGCGAATTGCCGCGGCCGTAGGGGATGATGCAGAAGGTGCAGCGGTGGTCGCAGCCGTTCTGCACCTGGACGAAGGCGCGCGCCCGGCCCTCGATGGCATCGACCATGTGGCCGGCCGTCTCGCGCACCGAGAAGATGTCGTTGACGCGCGCCTTCTCGGTGTCGTTGACGCCGAAATCCGGCAGCGCGCGATAGGAGTGCGCCTTCAGTTTCTCCTCATTGCCAAGCACGAGATCGACCTCGTCCATGGCAACGAAATTCCCCGGCTCGGTCTGCGCGGCGCAGCCGGTCACGATGATGCGGGCGGCCGGGTTTTCGCGGCGGGCTTTCCTGATCGACTGCTTGGCCTGGCGCACCGCCTCGCCGGTGACGGCGCAGGTGTTGAAGATGATGGCGCCGCCTTGCAGCTCGCCGAGGCCGGCGCTTTCGGCTTCGCGGCGCATCACCTCGGATTCATAGGTGTTCAGCCGGCAGCCGAAGGTGACGACGTCGACACCCTTTGTGAGAGCGCCCATCAGGCCGCGCTTTCGGTGTCGCGGGCCCAGGCGCCGGTCGACGGATCAAAACTGCCGGAAAATTCCCATTCGGCGGCACCGGTCAGGATGACGTGGTCGTCGTCGCGCCATTCGACATGCAGCGAGCCACCGCCCGGTGTCATCAGCGACACGCTGCGCCCGGTGCGCTTGGTGCGGGCGGCGGCGACGACCGCGGCGCAAGCGGCCGAGCCGCAGGCCTTGGTCAGGCCGGCGCCGCGCTCCCAGGTGCGGATGACCATGGTTTCCGGCGAGGTCACCTGCGCGATGGTGATGTTGGCGCGCTCGGGGAAGATCGGGTGGTTTTCGAGCAGCGGGCCGAAACGGTCGAGTTCATAGGACCAGACATCGCTGTCGACCCAGAAGATGGCGTGCGGGTTGCCCATCGAGACGACCGAGGGCGAATGCAGCACCGGCGCGTCGATCGGGCCGATCTGCAATTCGATCATGCGGGTGTCGCGGAATTCCTCGGCCAGCGGGATATCCTGCCAGCCGAAGCGCGGCGTGCCCATGTCGACCGAGATCGTGCCGTCGGCGTGTTCCCTGGCGTTGAGGATGCCGGCGACCGTCTCGAAGGTGAATATCTTCTGGCCGGTCTCGGCGGCGAGCGCCTGGACGACGCAGCGCATGCCGTTGCCGCAGGCCTGCGCGCCGGAGCCGTCGGAATTCAAGATGTCGATGAAGAATGCGGTGCCCGGCGTCCTGGCGTCGTGGATCGCCATGATCTGGTCGAACTTGGTCGCAGCATCGGCATTCAGGGCTATGGCGGCGGCCGGCGTCACCCGATCGGCACGGCTGCGCATGTCGGCAACGATGATCTCGTTGCCGATGCCGTTCATCTTGGCGAAGGGGGCGGTGCCTGCCATTGCTCCGATGGTTCCATGTCCGTTTGCCGCTATATGGCGGAAACGGCCGGGAATTACCAGTGTGCCACGCCTTTTGGCGACGGCGAAGACGCCGCGCCTACGTTACCGCGAAGACGCCGAGTACGAGCAGCAGGAAGATGATGAGGACGATGCCGATGAGGATGCGCGCGCCGGTGGCGGCGGCACCCGCCAGCGCGGGCATGCCGAGCAGGCTGGCAGCGGCGGCGACAATCAGTAGAATGATGATCCACTTGATCATGGAAAGGCTCCCAGCCGAATTGCGTTGTGAACCAACGCGTTTTCAAAAGTTGGGTTCCTCAGCCGTTTTCCGGCACGTCCCAGACCTCGCCCGGCCGCAAGGCGCGGAACCGCTCTTGCAGCACCCCCTCCGCGTCCAGCGCTTCGGCCAGTTTCCGGGCCGGCTCGTCGATCGGCTCGTTGGTGAGCTGGAACGTGCCCCAGTGGCAGCCGGCGGCATGGGCGGCTTTGCACAGCTTCATGCCTTGCACCGCCTCTTCCGGGTTCTGGTGCTGCGGTGCCATGAACCAGCGAGGCTCGTAGGCGCCGATCGGCAGGATGGCGAGGCGGAAGCCACCATGCTTCTCAGCCATCAGCCGGTAGTTGGTGCCGCCATGAAAGCCGGTGTCGCCGGCGAAGTAGACCTTTCCGGCCGGGGTTTCGACGACGAAACCCGCCCACAGCGCCATGCGCCGGTCGCGCGCGCCGCGCGCCGACCAGTGATGCACCGGCTCGACATGGACGGCGACATCGTCGCCGATTTCAACCCTGTCGCCCCAGTCATGTGCCGTGAGTCGCATGCCGGGCACAGCTTCGTCGATGATGGCGTCGTTGCCGAGCGGCGTCAGCACTTGCGGATCGTGCTTCGTCTTGAGCCGTGCCAGTGTGGCGAGGTCGAGATGGTCGTAATGGTTGTGGCTGACCAGTACGAGGTCGATCGACGGCAACTGCGAAAAGGCGATGCCCGGCGCATTGACGCGTTTCGGCCCGGCAAAGGACAGCGGCGAGACGCGCGGCGACCAGACCGGATCGGTGAGGATGTTCAGACCGGCGATCTGGATCAGCAGGGAGGAATGGCCGACCATGGTCAGCCGCAGCCCTGATCCGTCGATCCGTTCTGCCGGCTTTGCCTGATGAAACGGACTCGGATCGGACGCCGGCCATTTCGAGCGCTCGCCGCTCAACTGCCATTTCAGCAGATCGGCAAAGCGGCCCGGCGGCTGGCCGTCGGGATTGAAGAACAAGGTGCCGTCGAAATGGTCGCTGGGCGGGCCACTATAATAGCGGTTGGCGGCTCTCTTTCTCGCAGCCATTTTTCTCCCGCTCCCGCTGGGTTCGCTTTTTCCTGAGATAGGGTCTGGGGCGTCTGGCGCAAGCATTTGGCGGGCGAATGCCAAGGGCTGGCGGCCTGCATCGGCTAGGATCGCGGCAAGGCAGAGGACGACCATGGCGAAGAGGCGGACCAAGACACCGTGGATGAAGGCCGAGGATTTCGGCCGTTCGCTGCCACGCGGCATCGGCGTCAATCTTCTGGTCACCGACATGCCGGCCATGGAAGCGTTTTGCCGCGACGTGCTCGGCGCCCGGATCATCTATGCCGATGAGGATTTCGCCGCGATCGAACTCCTGGGGTCAGTGTTCATGCTGCATGCCGACCACTCCTATCTCGAGAACCCGATGACCGGCGTCATCGCTGGGGTGGAAACGCGCGGCGCGGGCATCGAGCTTCGCCTTTACGGCGCCGATCCGGACGCGGTTGAAGCCAAAGCGCGCGACTTCGGCCACATCGTGCTCACTGGGGCGATCGACAAGCCGCACGGCTTACGCGAATGCCATATCGTCGGTCCAGACGGATACGTTTTCGTGCCGAGCACGCCGCTCCCCGCGTAGAGCAATTCCAGGAAAAGTGCGTGGCGGTTTTCCGTCCGGAATTTGCGCAAAAAACAAATAGCCCTAGCTTTCACGTCCAAAATGCCGCGCATTCGCGGGCCGGACCGCAACAGGCGTCACACGCCTGTTGCGATAAAACTGCAACAATTGCGCCGAAAACCCTATTTTAACCATATCGGGTTGAAATTCTGCCACCTTCTCCATCTTGGTGAGGGAGAGATTGCGCGGACGGCGTCCCCCAAGCCGGATCCGACGGAGGTTGGAATGACTTTTTCGAAGACCGCTCTGGTGGCCGTATCGCTTGCTGCGCTCGTTGCAAGCGGCTGTTCGACCTCGCGATTCTCATCGATGGATGACCAGCAGCCGGCGCCGCTGACGCCGGCGCCTTCCGGAACGGTGACGGGAAACCAGCTGCCGCCGCCCGCCGCGCCTGGCACCACCGACCCGTCGCAGTTCCCGACGGCACCGGCGAACAGCCAGGTCGCCTCGCTGCCGCCGGACGGTACCGCGCCTGCCAGCGCACCGGATCTGACCGCGGCCAGCGTCGCTGGCGTCTGGAACGCCAGCGTGTCGGGCCAGAGCTGCAAGGTGGCGACGCCACAGACCAAATTCGGCGCCGGCTACCGTGCCGGCCCGCTGCATTGCCCGGCGCCGATCGACGGCATCAAGTCCTGGAACGTCGCCGGCAAGCAGCTGACGCTTTACGACGAGAATGGCGGCACGCTGGCGCGCCTCTATTCCTCGGGCGGCGAGAAATTCGACGGCCAGACTTCCACCGGCCTGCCGATCTCGCTTACAAGATAGGCCGATCCGCCCCTTGTTTGTTTTTACGCAATTCCGGACGGAAAACCGCTACACACTTTTCCTGGAATTGCTCTAGAACGACGTGACCGATGCATCTGCGTGACGGCCTCCAGACCCATGCGACCGTCAGGCAGCGCTACGACCATCTGGTCGAGACCGGCGCCATCGAGCGCGATCCGGCGCAGGAGCGCATCGCCGCCGCACTCGACCGGCTGACCGACGAGATCTCGGCCAAGCGGCTGGCGCAGAAGTCGAGCGCGCTGGGCTGGCTGTTCGCGCGCAAGCAGCCGCCCGCGGCGGTCAAGGGCCTCTACATCCATGGCGGCGTCGGCCGCGGCAAGACCATGCTGATGGACATGTTCTTCGAGCTCTTGCCGGTCCGGCGCAAGCGCCGCGTGCATTTCAACGACTTCATGGCCGATGTACAGGACCGCATCCAGAAGCACCGGGCGGCGCGCAAGAATGGCGACGTCAAGGAGGACGACCCGATCCCGCCGGTGGCGCGCGCGCTGACCGAACAGGCCTGGGTGCTGTGCTTCGACGAGTTCTCGGTCACCGATATCGCCGATGCGATGATCCTGTCGCGGCTGTTTTCGGCGCTGTTCGCCAATGGCGTGGTGCTGGTCGCCACCTCGAATGTCGTGCCAGACGACCTCTACCGCGACGGGCTGAACCGGCAGCTTTTCCTGCCCTTCGTCGGCATATTGGGGCGGCACGCCGATGTGCTTGCGCTCGACGCCGACAAGGACTACCGGGTCGAAAAGCTCAGTCGCATGCCGGTCTATGTCGCACCGGCGGATGCGGCGGCCGATGCCGTGCTCGACCAGGCCTGGGAAGCGATGACGCATGGCCGGCCGGCCATGGAGACGGCGCTGACGGTGAAGGGCCGACAGGTGGTGGTGCCGCGCGCGGCTGGCGATGCGGCGCGCTTCTCCTTCGCCGATCTCTGCGAAAAGCCGCTCGGTGCGCGCGACTATCTGGCCATCGCCGGCCGCTTCTCGACCCTCTTCATCGACCATGTGCCGGTGCTCGGCGAAGGCAAGCGCAACGAGGCCAAGCGCTTCATCCTTTTGATCGACACGCTCTACGACCATCACGTGCGGCTGGTGGTCAGCGCCGAAGCGCCGCCACAGGCGCTTTACACGGCCAAGCGCGGCAACGAGGTGTTCGAGTTCGAGCGCACGGCCTCGCGGCTGATCGAAATGCAGAGCCGCGACTGGCTGGAGGATTGGGCGGAGCGGCTGAAGGCGAGGATGGCGCCGGCAGAAGCGCATCAGGCGCAGGCGTAGCCGCCATGCCTTCGTCATCCTAGGGTGGAGCGACACAAAGCGGACCGCAGACCCTAAGATCCTGTGTGTTCGTTCAGTGCTATGTTTGAGGTGGGAAGGAGGCCGAGAGGATCCTGGTCGTCCCTGTTGGGACAGGCCGCGGCATGGCTCGGCCCCTTCCCACCAATGAACCATCAACCTGAAC